>NZ_BMQH01000007.1:1398-175891 GCF_014648015.1 Butyricicoccus faecihominis | reverse complement strand
ACAGTAGTTAAGCTCGTTTACGGTGACAATACTTGGCTGGCGACGGCCCGGGAAGATAACTCAACGCCTACATCTAAGCAGCAACGAAAGTTGCTGCTTTTTCTTTTGCATAAAATGCAGGAGAATCTTTTCTTTTTCCCGATTTTCCTGTACAATAGAACTATCGAAAAATTTTTCGCCTGCTGTCGAAAAATCCACTGTTTCGTCGGCAGACCGATCAACGGAGGGAGAAATGTTATGTCGATTCAGGAAAACTGCCGTGTTGTAGAAAATACACGGCTGGGCGAGGGTCTGTATCTGATGGTGCTGGACGCACCGGAAATTGTTAAACTGACGCAGTGCGGTCAGTTCGTCCACATTGCATGCGGTGAGGGCCATCTGCTGCGCCGCCCGATTTCGATCTGCACCTGGCAGGGCAGTCATCTGCGCATTGTTTTTCAGGTGAAGGGCGATGGCACGAAGTGGCTGAGCGAACGCAAGGTTGGCGATGTGCTCGACGTGCTTGGACCGCTTGGACACGGCTTTGACGTACAGGCACTGGGGGATCGCCCGATCTTTATCGGCGGCGGCATTGGCGTACCGCCGATGCTTGGCTGTGTACGCACGGCAGCAGAAAAGGGCGCACAGCCTGCCGCAATCCTCGGTTTCCGCAACAAGGGTGCGGTGATCCTTGAGGGCGACTTCCGTGATGAATGCGAGACCTTTGTCACCACCGACGATGGCACCTACGCGCGTCACGGCTTTGTCACCGATGTGCTGAAGGAGCAGGTGGCAGGTGCGACCGGCGTGGCTGCCTGCGGTCCGAAGCCTATGCTGAAGGCGATTGCGGCGATTGCAAAGGAAGCCGGCGTGCCCTGTCAGGTTTCGATGGAGGAGCGCATGGGCTGCGGCATCGGCGCCTGTCTGGTGTGTGCGTGCGCGCTCAAGTCGGAAAACGGCGAAACCCGTTACGGTCATGTCTGCAAGGACGGTCCGGTGTTCAATGCTGAGGAGGTCGAGTGGTAATGGCAGATTTAAGAGTGAACTTTTGCGGCGTTGAGCTGAAAAACCCGATCACGACCGCATCCGGCACCTTTGGTTTCGGCCATGAGTACGGCGAATTTTTTGACCTGTCCCAGCTTGGCGGCATCGGCGTTAAGGGTCTGACACCGACCGAGCGTCTCGGCAATCCGGCGCCGCGCATCGCGGAGACCCCGCAGGGTATTCTCAACTGTGTTGGTCTGCAGAACCCGGGCATTGACCGTTTCATCGAGGAGCAGATTCCGTTCCTGCGCCGGTACGACACCAAAATCATCGCCAACGTCTCCGGCAACACGGTCGAGGAGTACGAGGGCATGGTCGAGAAGATTTCGGATGCGGATGTTGACCTCATCGAGATGAACATCTCCTGCCCGAACGTAAAATGCGGCGGCATGGCATTCGGCACCCAGCCGAAGATGGTCGAGGAGGTTGTTTCGGCAGCCAAGGCCAAGGCGAAGAAGCCGCTGATCGTCAAGCTGTCCCCGAATGTCACCGATATTGCGGAGATTGCACGCGCGGCGGAGTCCGCAGGTGCGGACGCGCTTTCGCTCATCAATACACTGCTCGGTATGCGCATTGATATCGAAAAGCGCAAGCCGATCCTGTCCAACGTAATGGGCGGTCTGTCCGGTCCGGCGGTGTTCCCGGTTGCGGTTCGCATGGTATATCAGGTGCGTAAGGCGGTTTCCGTGCCGATTCTCGGCATGGGCGGCATCCGAACCGGACGTGATATTGTCGAAATGATGCTTGCGGGCGCAGACGCGGTTGCCATGGGTACGGTGATGTTCAACGACCCGACCGCTCCGGTCAAGGCGCTTGCCGAGCTGAACGAGTGGCTGGATGCACACGGCGTGAAGTCTGTCACCGAGCTGTCCGGTGCAGTTGAGGTAGGCTGATGAGAACCACGGTCTACATCATCCGTCACGCTGAGGCAGAGGGCAATGTATACCGCCGGTGTCATGGTCAGTACAACGCGCTGCTGACCACGCGGGCGTACAAGCAGCTGCCGTATCTGGCAAAGCGGTTTGAGAATGTGCCGCTTGCGGCGGTTTACTCGTCCGACCTGTTCCGCGCACGCGTAACGGCTCAGGCTGTGGCAGAGCCGCATCATCTCTCGGTGGAGACCCGACCGGTGCTGCGCGAGATTGATATGGGAGACTGGGAGGACATTCCGTGGGCCGAGCTGCCGCACACATGGCCTGAGCAGTACGCGCTGTGGTGTGCCCGTCCGTGGGAAGCAGCACCGCCGCACGGCGAGACGGTCATGCAGGCCGGTCAGCGCATGCTGGACGGCGTGCGCGCGATTGTGCGCGAAAATGAGGGCAAAGAGGTCGCAGTAGTGACGCACGGCAGTGCGATTCGCGGCATGCTGACGATTGCACACGGCTTTGCACCCGAACCGATGGGCGAAATCGGCTGGGGTGACAACACCTGTGTTGCCAAGCTGGAATTTGACGAAAACGGCAATATCGACGTGGTTTACGAGAATGATGCCTCGCATTTGCCGCAGGAATACTCCACGTTTGCGTCCATTGGCTGGACGAATACCAAGGGCATTCCGGCGTCACCGCAGATCTGGTTCCGCCGCGCTGACCCAAAGAATCCACAGGATGTGGATAAAATTGTGGGATTCATGCGCGAGCTGCACAAGAATGCCTACGGCACGGATGCAAACCTCGATCCGGATGCGCTCATCCGCGATGTAGAGCGGGCACAGAAGGTTTCGCCGCGGGCGTGCACCTTCGGCTGTTTGGAAAGCGGGGAAGAGGTCGCGCTCGTTTACCTGAAAACCTGGTGGGAGGAGCAGCCGGAGATCGGTCTGGTCGGCGGCTTCTGCATTGCCGGTGACTACCGCGGCTGCGGTCTGAGCGGACAGATTCTCGGTCAGGCCATCAGCGTGTACCGTGCGCTCGGCAAGCGCGAGCTGTGTGCTCGTGTTGCCGAGAAAAACATGCGTGCACAGGGATTTTATCATAAATTCGGTTTCCTGCAGCGCGGCGAGTACCGCGATGAGAACGGACTGCATTATCAGATGGTAAAGCCGATTTCGGTCGAATAAATAGGAAAAGCGCTCTGTTTTTGGCAGAGCGCTTTTTGATTCGCAATGAGAAATTAGCAGTTGGTAATTGTATACGGCAGCGGAAAGAAATCCTTTTCGGCTGCTTTTCGATTTTACAGCTTGAGCAGAACCGCACTGTATCGCGGCAGCGCAACCGTACACAGACTATCCTTGCGGGAGACGGCAGGCGTCTCTCCGGTGCCGCCGAACTCCGCGGCATTGCTGTCAAGCAGAATCGTAAACTTCGGCAGGGAAGCGGTGAAGTTCTGTTCGCTGTCCGCGAAATTGCACAGGGCGAGCAGCGTTTCTCCGTTTGCACGGCGCTCCATGCCGAATACGCAGGGCGCATCCACATGATTTTCCGCCCACCGGAAATTATCCGGTGCATAATCTGCGTGCAGCGCGGGATTCTCCACATAAGTTTTGCACAGGCTGTGGAAAAATCGGTGGAACGGACGTTCTGCCAGTGCCCAGTCCAGCGTACCGGCTTCGCTCCATTCGTACAGCTGACCCAGCTCGTTGCCCATGAAATTCAGCTTTTTACCCGGATGCGTGAACATATAGAGGTACATCACGCGCGCCTGCGCATACTTGTCGCATTCGTCCGCGCCCCACATTTTCTGCACGATTGCCGCCTTGCCGTGCACAACCTCGTCGTGCGAGAGCGGCAGCAGGTAGTGCTCGTTGGAAAAATAGTGCATCGACCAGAGCAGCTTGCCATGGTCGCGCGGACGCAGATCCGGCTGGGTTTGGCAGAACTCGAGCGTATCGTGCATCCAGCCGAGATCCCACTTGTAGTCGAAGCCCAAGCCGCCCCCGTCCACCGGACGGGTGACACCGGGATAGGCAGTCGAGTCCTCAGCGATGAGCAGAGCAGAGGGATGGCGGGCTTTCAGACCGCGGTTCATATTTTTAAGGAATTCGAGCGTGTCGCCGTTGACGCCGCGCGCGGGATCGCCCTGCCAGTAGATCAGGCGCGAGACCGCATCCATGCGCAGACCGTCAAAATGAAACTCAGTGAGCCAGTAATCGGCCGCAGACTGCAGAAAACAGCGTACTTCCCGTCTGGAATGAATGAAATTGTAGCTGCCCCATTCACTTTCGCCGACCGCGCTGTGCGGGTACTCGTACAGGTGCGTGCCGTCGTATTTCGCCAGACCGTAGGAGTCTACGGCAAAGTGTACCGGTACAAAATCCATGATCGCACCGATACCGGCATGATGCAGTTTGTCAATCAGCATTTTCAGCTGTGCCGGCGTGCCGTAGCGCGAGGTCGGAGCAAAAAATCCGGTGTTCTGGTAGCCCCAGGAGCCGTCAAACGGGTGCTCGGACAGCGGCAGAAACTCCACATGCGTGTAGCCGTTTTCCTGCAGATAGGGAATCAGTCGGCGGGCGATTTCATCGTAGGTGTACCAGCCGTTTGCGTCGTCCGGATTGCGCATCCACGAGCCGAGGTGCATTTCGTAGATATTAAGCGGTGCATCCGGCGAAGCCGTGCGGCTGTTCATCCACGCTTCGTCTGTGAAGCGGTACTCGTCAAGGTCGGTGATAATCGAGCAGCAGGCAGGCCGCAGCTCCATGGCAAAGCCGTAGGGATCGCAGTGCTCGGTGACAGAGCTGTCCGGGCCGTAGATGCGGTATTTGTAAAACTGGCCTGCGCGGGCGTCCTGCACAGAGACCGACCAGAAGCCGCTGCGGCCGTCCTGTACCAGATCGGTCTCGGTCCAGCCGTTGCACGCGCCGGTCAGCGTAATGCGGCTGGCATTGGGCGCAAAGGTACGGAAAACGACAGCGTTTTGCTCTATGTGAGCGCCAAACCAGCGGTAGGCGTCGAAAATTTCTCCTGTGAAGAATTGGTGCTGATTCATGGAAGCACTTCCTTTCTTTTCCCCTAACGGGGGATGGTCGCTTGCGAAGCGAACGGAATCTTGCCTACGCGGCAGGCGCACAAGAGGGTAGACACCAAGGTTTCCACCCTCTTGTGAATCACCCCTTTCCTGAGAGGGCACGGTGGTTGTTCAGAACTGAGACAATGAGGGAACGGCAGAGGATTTTTTCTACCGCAGGACGTGCTTTGCGCGTCCATGTATCCGCATATTCGCAGTGTCGGATAGATTACTGCTACACATGCGGTTAAATCTACGCTGGGTGCGGCACAAGGTGAATTGCCCGAAGGGCAAGAGAAGGTCCCCTGGGGGATAACAGTGCCGCACAATTCGTTAGCGTGTTATGATAGACAGGGCCTGCGAAGATAAATTGTAGCGAATACCTAAATTCGCAGGTGCCTTCCGTTACAACGTGCCAAAGGGTTGCGCGACACGGGTATGTCGCGCCTGCGGAGACGGAACCGCATGTGTAGCAGCAGAGTATCTGGCACTGCGTATAGGCAGGGGAATGGGAGCACACTGTGCTCCCCAACGGAAGAAAAAATCCTCTGCCGTTCCCCTTTTCGGAGCGGTCTCGTCTCTCCGATTTTCGCCGTGCCCTCTAAGGGAAAGAGGAAGATTCACAAGAAGGAGAAAACCGCAGGTTGTCTCCTTCTTGTGTCCCCGCCGGACAGGCGACACCACCGCTGGAGTCAGCGGAACTGGCATATTCATACATCCAGTATAGAATACATCCACGTTAAACGCAACCGTCAAAACTGTACAAAGTGTCCGTTAAATAAAAATGAACCAGCCCACCGCTTCGCGGCTCTTATACTCGGGTGCGTCAAAGGACGCGGGTTTCACCGAAAATAAAATGAACCGAGTCCAAACTGGCTGCTCTTATATACAGACGCACCCAGGGAAAGGATAGAAAGTTATGAACGATAAAGAGCTTGTCAGCCGCATGCAGCACGGCGATATGCAGGCGTTCGATGAGCTATACGAGCGCTACAAGGACGATGCATACCGCCTTGCGTGCCTGATCACCGGCAGCAGGACGGACGGCGAGGATCTGGCGCAGGAGGCCTTTGTCACCTGTGCACAGTCCATCAAATCCCTGCGCGACGGCAGCAAATTCCGGCCGTGGCTGCTCAGAACGCTGTCCCGCGCGGCATGGAAGTACTGCCGCAAAGCCAAGCGGGAAACGCCGGTATCCGAATTTTTCGATGCAGGTGAGAGCGAAAGCGCACTGTCCGCCGTGCTGCGGACGGATGAGCAGCGCCGACTGTATGCCGCCCTCGACACACTGGACGAAAAACGCCGCGTGACCGTGGTGCTGTATTACTTCGATGATCGCTCGGTGCGCGAGATCGCGCAGGCGACCGGCGTGACCGAGGGAACGGTGAAATCCCGCCTTTTTTCCGCTCGCCGCCATCTGCGGCAGGCGCTGACCGAAGAACGGAAGCCGAAGGAGGCTGCAAATCATGGATGAAATCAAAATGGAACGTGAAATCAAGGAAATGCTGCATCAGTGTGCAGATGAGCTGCATGCACCGGATTCGATGCAGGCGCGCGTCAAATTCGCACTGAACAATGCACCGGCACGCAAGCGTCATCTGTGGAGCAAACGCTTTGTGGCGGTTGCTGCTGTCGCTGCGATTGCGGTGACCGGCGCATTTGCGGCAGGCGGCATGGGCGGCATTTTCAGTGAGGGCTGGTCTGACCAGCGGCTGGATCTGTCGAGCACGCAGGCGCATCTGGCTGATGCCGGTGTAGTGCTCACGCTGCCGGACAAGATTGGCGAGTATACGTTCAGCTACGGTTCTGATGTGGCTACCACCGCACGGAATGGTGTGGGTGAAACGGAGAAAATCGCCGAGGTGGATGCAACCTACACGAAGGATGGCGTGAAGCTGAATCTGTCCGCGCACAAGAGCTACACCGTGTTCACCGAGGACGAGATGGAGAATCCGGTTCCGGCAACGACTGCCGAGGTAAACGGCGTTACGCTGACCTATCGCGATGCGCACTACCGCTTCGTACCGGACGACTACGAGAAGTCCGACGAGGAAAAGCAGCAGGAGAAGAACGGTGAACTCGTTATTAGCTGCGGCTCAGACGAGGTGGAGGATAAAATGTTCCAGTCCGTGCTATGGGAGCAGGACGGCGTGACCTACCTTATCAGCGGCTTCGATACCGGTTTGGATGCACAGACCATGTTCGATATGGCAGCTGAGCTTGTAAAGTAAATCGCAGCAGACGAAATTACACGAAAAAAGCATCGGAAACGCAGTTTCCGATGCCTTTTTATGCTTATTGGATGGTTTACTCCACCGAAATGATGTAGTAGTAAACTGGCTGACCGCCGTCGATGACGTTGATCTCCATCTCCTTGTTTTCCTTGTGCAGCAGGTTCTCAACCTCAGCGGCCTGCTCCTCGGTAACGCCTTCGCCGAAGATAACGGTTGCAAACGCGCTGTCGTCGGAGACCATCTCGCGCGCCAGCTTTTTGAGGACCGAGGTTTCCTTGCCGTTGGCGCACAGCTTGCCCTCGCACAGCGACAGATACTCACCCTGTTTGATCTTCTTGCCGTCAAACTCGCTGTCGCGGGCCGCATACGTCACCTGACCGCTGCGGACGTGCTTTGCCGCGTCCAGCATAGCAAGCGCCAGCTCGCTGTCCTGCTCGGCTTCCGGATCGACCGCCAGCATAGCCGAAATGCCCTGCGGGATGGTCTTGGTCGGCACGACGATCACTTTTTTCTCATCGGAGAGGTGAACGGCCTGCTCGGCTGCCATGATGATGTTCTTGTTGTTCGGCAGCACGAAAACGATCTCCGCCGGAACGGCATCGACAGCGTGCAGGATGTCGTCGGTGGACGGGTTCATGGTCTGACCGCCCTGCACGACAACGTCCGCGCCGAGGTCGGTAAACAGGGTTTTGAGACCCTCACCGGCAGCAACGGCTACAAAGCCAAACTTCTTCTCTGCGGGGACGATCACGCGCTCCTTGGGCGCGTCTGCCGTGCCCTCGATTACCTTGGCGGTGTGCTGCTCGCGCATGTTTTCGATCTTAACGGTCAGCAGCGGACCGAATTTCAGACCCTCCTCAAGCGCCTTGTTCGGCTGGTCGGTGTGAACGTGTACCTTGACGATATCATCATCCTCGACAACCACCAGCGAATCGCCGATCTCGTTCAGAATGGAGCGCAGACGAGCGACATTGCGTGCCTTGTCCTTGCGGGATGCGATGAACTCGGTGCAGTAGGTGAAGGTGATGTCCTCGTCGTTGATCGCAGCGAAGTCTGCGGTGGACTTGGTCGGCTCTGCCGCAACAGCACGTTCCTTGTGGATGCCGCGCAGCGCGTCCAGCATGCCCTCGAAGATGGTGATAAAGCCGAAGCCGCCGGCGTCAACCACGCCTGCCTTTTCAAGCACCGGATTCTGGTGAACGGTCTCCTCGAGTGCGGTGTGGCCCTGCTCGAGGATCGCTGCCAGAACCTGCTCTGCGGTGAGCGTCGGCTCGGCCTGACACAGCTCGACCGCGTGCTGTGCCGCAACGCGCGATACGGTCAGGATGGTGCCCTCAGCGGGCTTCATAACCGCCTTGTAGGCGGTGTCTACGCCCTCGCGCAGCGCAAGCGCGAGTGTGCGGCCGTCGGCCTCGTCGGTCTCGCGCAGCTTTTTCGCCATGCCGCGGAACAGCAGCGACAGGATAACACCCGAGTTGCCGCGCGCGCCGCGCAGCAGCGCGGAAGCGGTCGCATCTGCCGCTTTGGCGAGGGTCGGCTCAGCGAGCTTTTCCATCTCAGCCATCGCGGAACCCATCGTCATGGACATATTCGTGCCGGTATCGCCGTCCGGCACCGGGAATACGTTCAGTTCGTTTGCCTGTTCCTTCTTTTCGGCAATGGCGAGTGCGCCCTCGATCACCATGGACCGGTACAGCGCACCGTTGATTTTCTGATCTGCCATTTAATTTAATCTCTCCCTAAAAGTAACCGCGCAGTTGCGCGTAATAAGATTTCGGTTTGCTTGCAAACCGTAACCGCATGGCAGGATTTCCTTAGGGCAATCCGAGCCATTGGTCCCGTCCGCAGACGTCCGCGGTTACGCCGCGGCATGCAATCAGCGGCGTATTTCGCCGCAACAAAACCCGCGACATGAGCGTGGGTTTTGTTACTCCGACTCAGCGCCCTTGGGGCGCGTCGTTCGGGTATCGGAAGTCAGTTTCTACGGAACTGATTTCCGTATATAGGGGACTTGCGAAGTCCCCTATAGGTGTCAGTCCGCCTTGATGCTCTCTACATAGATATCGACGTTCTTCACGTCCACACCGGTCAGACGCTCAACGTTGTAGCGTACCTCGCCGATGATAGAGCGGCAGACGGTGGCAATATTCACACCGTGCTCGACTGCAATGTGCAGGTCGATGTTGACACCGCCGTCCACAGCCTCGGTGACCTTTACACCGCGCGACTGGTTTTCCAGTCCGAGCAGATGCGCCAGTCCGTCCGACATGGAGCGGATGGTCATGCCTTTGACACCGAAGCAGGAGGATGCTGCGTAACCGGCAATGCCGGCCAGCACCTCGTTGGTAATGTCGATATATCCGAGATCGGTCTTGATGGTCATATAAAAACCTCCCTGCGAGTTAGGGGTGCAGAATGCGGGTCCCCTTGCAATAATCAATACTTTTGCTGTTTATATGATATAACAAAATCATGTAAAATACAAGCAATGCGGTGATGAAACTGCGTTATTTTTCAACACGGCGGCAGAAAATGGATAAATTGAAGGATAGTGTCGAATAACGCGGAAAATTCGTGCAGGTTAATGCAAACAAATGTTTGCTTATTGCAGCGGATTGCGGTATAATAAGGATAAAATTACGAACGTATGTTCCGACGGAAACAGCGAGGAGTGCCGAAAATGAAGAAGATTTCCGCCAAACAACAGCAGATACTGGAGTATATAAGCAGTTATTCCCTCGAACACGGCTATCCGCCTTCGGTGCGCGAGATTGGTGCAGAGATGGGACTGCGGTCGCCGTCCACCGTGCATGCGCACCTGAAAAAGCTGCAGGAGGCCGGTTATCTGGAGCCGAATGAGCATAAATCGCGTGCGCTGACGCCGGTCAGCGGCCCTTCCATGGTGCCGCGCGTGCCGATTCTGGGCCGCGTCACCGCCGGTATGCCGATCCTCGCGGTGGAGGAGCATATCGGCTATGTGCCGTTCGAACCGGCAGTGGGCGGCGGCGAGTATTACGCGCTGCGCATTCGCGGCGATTCGATGATCGGCGTGGGCATTATGGATGATGATCTGGTCATTATCCGGCAGGATGTGCAGGCGCGCAACGGCGACATCGTAATCGCGCTGCTCGAGGATGAGGCCACCTGCAAGACGCTCAACATCACGCCGGACGGTGTCTGGCTCATGCCGGAGAATCCGGCGTATCCGCCGATCAACGGCACCGGGTGCCAGATTTTAGGCGTGGTGAAGGCGGTTTACCGCGAGTATTAAGAGCAGCCTTTTCAGTACCGGCTGAGCGGGGGACGCGAACTGCCGCAGGCGTGTTCGCCCTAACGGGCGGGAGGTTTTTCGCTTGAAATCAAGCGGGGGATTTGCCGCGCCCGCAGCGAGGGCAAGAGGGTAGACACCTACGGTTTCTACCCTCTTAACTCCCGTTTCCCTTTGTTTGTTAGTCTGGCGCAGACCAGAGAGCGGCGACCGCTTCGAAAAGGGGAACGGCAGTCGGGTTACCACAGCGTATCTTTCGCAACCTGTTCGCAGTTCACAGATAGATTGCTGCTACACAGGGTGCGGCACTGTTATGCCGCACCCAGCGTAGAGTTGCCCGTATGTGTAGCAGAAAGGTATCTGACCCTGCGAATACGCGGATACATGGACGGCTATCAGTCGTCCTGCGGAAGAAAAAATCCTCTGCCGTTCCTTTATAGTCTCAGTTCTGCAAATTTCGCTGTGCTAAGAGGAAACGGGGAGATTCATAAGAGGGGTGGAAACCTTTGGTGTCCATCCCTCTTATGCGCCCGCCGCGTAGGCGAACTCCCGCTGAACTTCAGCGAAAAACGCTCCGCCCGTTAGGGCGAACCGTCTGCGCGGTTCGTGCGCCCCGGTCAATTGGTGCAGAAAAAGGGTGCCGCCCAGAATGGGCGAACCGCCTGCGCGGTTCGTGCGTCCCGTAAAGCGGGTGCTTTGTAAATCAAAATTCCCAAAGGAGAGTCCACATGCCATCGGTTGATGACAGCATCCAGTTCGTCAAGGGCATCGGCCCGAAAAAGGCGAAGCTGCTCGAAAAACTGCATATACGCACGCTCCGTGACGCGCTCGAGACCTACCCGCGCGACTATGAGGACCGCACCCACATCACACCGATTGCGGAAATCGACATGGAGGACAAGTACGCCGTGCGCGCGGTGGTCGGCACCGAACCTAAGGTCAACCGTATCCGCAAGGGCCTGACGTTGGTCAAGTGTACGATTTACGATGAAACCGGCACGCTGAACGTCACCTACTTCAACAATCCGTATGCTGCGGCACAGCTCCGCGTCGGACAGGAGTATGTGTTCTACGGCAAGGTGCAGGGCTATGGACGCGGCCGCACGATGTTCTCCCCGCAGTCGGAGAAGGTCGCACCGGACGCTGACCACCCGGGACGCATCGTGCCGGTCTATCCGCTGACGGCGGGACTGACCCAGCGCGATCTTGAGCGTGTAACCGCTGCCGCGCTCGACACGCTGACCGGTGAATGGCCGGATCCGCTGCCCGAACTTTTGCGGGCAAAATACCGCCTGCCGGACGCAGTAGATGCGCTTTCTGCCATTCACCGACCGAAAACCAAGGACGATATGGCGCAGGCGCGCCGACGCATGGTATTCGAGGAGCTGTTTTTGCTCTGCTGCGGCCTGCAGCAGCTGAAGGAGCGTCGAAAGGCGGATTCCGGCATTGTTTTCACCTCGAATGGATTGGATTCGTTCTTTGAAGCCCTGCCGTTTACACCGACCGGCGCACAGCGGCGTGCGATTATGGAGATCGCGGCAGACTGCGCCTCCGGACGGCCGATGAACCGGCTGGTGCAGGGTGATGTCGGCTCGGGCAAGACGGTGGTAGCGGCCGGATTGTGTGCGCTGGCCGCGCAGAACGGCTGGCAGGCGGCTTTCATGGCGCCGACCGAAATCCTCGCCGCGCAGCACGCGGAAACGCTTGCACCCATGCTGGATAAGCTGGGCATCTCGTGCACGCTGCTCACCGGCTCGATGACTGCCGCGCAGAAACGTGCGGCACTGGCCGCCATCGAGACCGGTGCGGCGCAGGTGGTCGTGGGCACGCACGCGCTCATTCAGCAGGGTGTGCAGTTCCACCGGCTGGGTGCCGTTATCGCGGATGAGCAGCATCGGTTCGGTGTGGCGCAGCGTGCCGCGCTGTCCGCGAAAGGCGGCTCGCCGCATGTGCTCGTCATGTCGGCTACGCCGATTCCGCGCACGCTCGCACTCATCATGTACGGCGATCTGGATGTGTCCGTGCTGGACGAGATCCCGCCCGGAAGAAGTCCGGTCGAGACCTACGCCGTGGGCGAAAATATGCGCAAGCGTATTACTGCCTTCATCGACAAGCAGGTCGGTCTCGGTGGGCAGGCTTACGTCGTGTGTCCGCTCATCGAGGACAGCGAAAATGCAGAAACCAAGCTGAAAAGTGCGGAACAGCACGCAAAAGACCTGCAGAAGCTGCTTCCGCACCGACGTGTGGCTGTGCTGCACGGACGGATGAAAAACGCGGAAAAAGATCAGATCATGCGCGATTTTGCAGCGCAGAAATACGATATTCTGGTTGCAACGACGGTTATCGAGGTCGGTGTGGACGTGCCGAACGCCAATCTAATGGTGGTCGAGGACGCAGACCGGTTCGGTCTGTCGCAGCTGCATCAGCTGCGCGGACGTGTCGGCCGCGGTACACGGCAGTCGTACTGCGTGTTCTTCGGTGCGGATAAGGGACAGGTCGCGCGGGAGCGCCTGCGCATCCTGTGCAGGACCGGTGACGGCTTCGAGGTCGCACGCGCAGACCTCGCACAGCGCGGTCCGGGTGACTTTTTCGGTCAGCGGCAGCACGGCCTGCCCGCACTGCACGTTGCGGATTTGGCGGCTGACCTTGCGCTCATGCAAAACGCCCGCGAGGAAGCGGAAGCGCTGCTGGCTGCCGATCCGACACTCGCCGGCTATCCCATCCTGCTCGACCGTGTGCAGCGTATGTTCGCCGAACAAAATGATGAAGCGTTTAACTAAATTAAAAACAGGAGAGAACCTCAGTTCAATGTCACTTAGATAAGCCCTAAAGATGTAAACAATCGAATAAGCGAGAACAGCGCACGGCAAAGCGAAAGCGAACTGTGCGCTACTTTACGAGCACGAAGGTATGAGAATAAAGTGTATAAAAAATCCGCTTAAAAGACTATTCAAAAGAAAAGAATTATGCTGCTCTGTAGATGAGGTTGACAGCAGATTTCTGTCGTGTCTTACGAGTATCTTTTCGACCCGGGCGAATAGGCGAAGTGAATCTCATAAGCAAGGATTCAAGCTCTGGTGGACGGACTCTGCCGAGGGAAAATTGCAGACAAATATGTGCAGCATCAGAGAAATTGACCTTATAGGTGTATTTCTTTTTTGCCGATTCAATGACGGTAGAACGGGTAATTGGTTGACAAAAATTGTATATCATCAGTTTTGCAAAGATTTATTGAAAGATGAAGTCCATCTTTTTTGGCGTGTAAGTAAAGTAAGGACAGCATGTACTTTAATTGCGGAAAGAAGTTTCCCACTTGCTCCGGGAAAGAATCTGGGTCATCAGGATTCGTTGCGCATCGCAAATCAGATCTATCGACCGCCAGAGGTCGAAGTCCTCGACAGGTTGTATGTTTGTCAGTGCTTGCTGTAAATCTGTGAAAGAGATATTCGAACGCTTCTGGGATAATTTTAGCTCGCTGCTGAATGGATGCAGGAGACGTTGGAACAGACGGACTCAGTTCGAAAAATCCTCAATATCGTGTGTCAGCGTTCCGCTTCGAAATGTCAAGACAGCCGAAATGGTCTTTTTGAGTGATAGCTTTCGGTTTCTGGTGTAATCTTTCTGAGGGCTGCGGACAAAATCTTGGACTATGCCGATAGACCGAGTTTTTGTCTATACTCCAGAGGGCTAAGCCCGCCCGGAGAAATCTTGATTTGTTTTTTTGATACCAAACCATATATTCTTCGACTATATGAATAAACTCCTCTATTGAAACGTTTAGCCATGAAACCCCATAAAACATCTCGTTCTTCATTCGCCCAAAGAAACCTTCACAGGCTGAATTATCAGGCGAGCCCCCTTTCTTGAACATGGATCGATGCAAATACGCTGCATCCATACGGCTGCTCCAGCCCGGTCAGCGATAGTGACATCCACGATCCGTATGGACAATCGGATGCTCTCCGACCTTTAGAAGATAAATCGCTTTGTCCAGCATTCCATTTGTCAACTCTGCGCTCGGACTGGTGCCAATGCGCCAGCAAACAGACATACCATTAAGGCAATCGATGATTGGAGAAAGATAAACCTTGTCGGCAGGGATTGCAAATTCAGTAATATCAGTCAGCCACTTTTCATTGGGACGATTTACGTGAAAATCCCGCTTTAGAAGATTGGGGACAGCTGGCGTAATTTCTCCCCGATAGGAACTGTAGCGTGTCTTCTTTCTGTTCGCTCCCTGCACTCCTACTTGCTTCATAAGACGGCGAATTACCTTTTCGGATAGCCGTCAGTCCTCTTTTTTCAGCGCAGCATGAATGCGCCGGTATCCATAACAGCAATGATTTGCTTCAAAAATATCCTTGATTTTCTCTTTGACATGGAAGTAGTTATCCTGCTTCTTTACTCGCGTTTGCTGGTAATAATAGCTACTGCGCGGGCAGTTTAATGCGGATAGAAGTTCCGGCAGCGAATATTTATTTTTCTTCTCCTGGTTCCGGAGAGCTGCCCCGAGCTTATTTGTCAAGCATTTTCTTCAAATATTTACACCAAAGATGCCAGCACACTGAATTCTTTCAATGTGCTGGCATTTTCACATTAACTTAGTTACATTGCTGAAAAACGGTCAGTTTTTTATAAAGCATGCGTTATTCACAAACCGTAACACTTTCACAGTTATCCTGCAGCACTGAGCGGTCATTGGAGCTCCACAGCACGGCGGTTCCTCGTGCGCGAAGTACCGCAATACAGTGCAGCAATTCCGCTTTAATCTGCTCATCAATGGTATAAAAGGGATAGTCCAATACCAGCAGACCAACCGGTGCAAACATGACACGCAGCAGCACAAGCTGATCCCGCATACGACTGGACAGGTGACGCGGATATACGTCCAACCCTTCCGGATCAAAGCCCATCTCCGCTGCAAAATCACGCAGCGCCAACCGCAGCATTCGACGATTGATCACATCACCGCGTTCACGAAAACGATTCATCGACCGGAATACGATATTCTCTGCCGCTGTCAGATTCTCAAACACGCCCTTCTCCCAAAAGCGCGGTCCCATACAGCAAATTTCATCTGCATGCCGCTGCCGCCAATCAGCTAAATGGTACATCCGGCCGTCCTGCATTGCAATACCTTCCGTCTGCCCCTGCCCGGAAAACATACGGTATATGATACCCCTGCCAGTTAAACCGCCACACAGCACTCCTGCGGCTCGTCCGGTGTATAAATCCACAGAAAACGGCGCTATATCATTATCTATCAGACAGATTTCCTGCAGCGAGAGATACAGCCGCGGCACGGTCCTTTCCTTCGGAGACACCCCCGTTGATGAAATACGCAGGCGCTGATGAATACCATAAGCCGTCATATCCTTCCGCAGACGTTCCCAACATATCATGCCGCCGCGCATCACCGCGATACGATCCGCATATTGCAGCACCTTAGATACACTGGAATTAAATACAATGACCGATACGCCTTCATCCCTCAGTTGATGTAGGAAGGCGGCAAAACGTATCAGTTCGTCCCTGTCAAGACCCTCACCGGCCTCTCGGCAGATCAACACCTTTGCGCCGCACAACAGTGCACGGCAGATCGAGATTTCCAGCCGCTGCTCGTTTGTTATACTGCTGCCGCGGGCGTGCGGCTCACAGCCGATGCCATAGTGTTCAAACACTTGTTTGGACAGTTCATCTATATTCTTTCGGTGCAAAAATAGATTTTTTCACGAAAATCCGCGCAATACTACCAGATTTTCCGCCGCTGTCATACCATTCACTACGGAAGCTTGATGGGTAATCTCGTAAATTCCCAGCTTGCGGGCTTCGTTCTCCGAACGGTAGCTGACCGGAACGCCATCCAGATAGATTGTGCCCGAAGCCGGGCATAACTTGCCGCACAGTACATCCGCCAGCACAGAGGCGCCGCTTTCGCTGATACCCGTAACACCCAGTATTTCACCCACTCGAAGGGACAGGGAAACATACTCCAGATTCTGTCCGGATGTCTGTGCAGTAACAATCTGCTCCAGATAAAGAATCTCCTGTTTCATGGTTTAATTTCCCCTCATCTGCGGCAGTGTTACGATAACTGTTGTACCGATATCCTGCGTGCTGGCCACATCCACACCGTACTGCATCCCAAAATAAAACTGGATACGGCGATTGACATTGCGCAGCGCAATACCTGTTGACCGAGAACTGTCTGCTCTGCGTTCAATCGGGCCGCTGCGTTCCCGCAAACTTTTGCGCACACGACGTAGCTCATCTTCCGCAATACCGACACCGTTATCCTCTACTGAAATTTGCAGACGACTTCCTACACTTTCCACACGCATGGTGATCTTACCGCCATCTACCCGGCGGTTAATACCATGTGACAGCGCATTTTCCACCAACGGCTGCAGTGTCATAACGGGCAGACTGCTGTCCATTACGTCTTCATTCTCGATATGCTCCTCATAGGTGAAGCGATCGCCATAGCGATACCGCTGAATGAGCAAATAGTGATGTACATTGTCCAATTCCTGTGCCAGCGTAGCCAGTTCGCCCGGGCTGTTAATGCAGTAGCGGAACAGCATGCCAAGTGCTTCGGCCATCTCCGCTACATCCTCGCTGCCTCGCCGCATAGCGCGGCTGCGGATGATTTCCAGTGTGTTATACAGGAAATGCGGATTGATTTGGTTTTGCAGCGCGTGCAACTCAGCTTCGGTCTTCAGCGCTCGTGAAATAGATACCTCATGCAGCTTGTCAAACACCTGCTCAAGCATTTCCTGATCATCCATGTGTAGCAGACGGTCTTTTTCCTCCGGTTCAAAATAATCCGGATCGCCGTCTGTCAGCATATTTTCCAACGCACGTCGTCTGCCAATATTACACCGCAGTTCCGCTGTATAGCTGATGGTCATCGCCAGCAGAGCTGTCGTGATACCGCATATTGGTATAATGCCACGTCTGCCGAGCGTGCACAGCATTCCTGTCATGACACCCAGCAACAGCACAAAGCCGCCCGCAAATAGCCATACACTTCGTTGATTGCGAATCTCTTTCCAATACTTCATGGTGCTTCCAGCCTCACGAATAGAATTTACGGTACTCAGACGGAGTAACCGTAGTTTCCTTTACAAAAATCTTGTTAAAAAACTTGATATCGCGGTAGCCTACTTTCTCAGCAATATCTGCAATGCGCATTTTTGAGGTCTTCAGTAGCTTCTTCGCCTGTTCAATGCGGATATGCTGCAAATACTCGACAAATCCAACACCGGTCTCGGTCTTGAACAGCGTGCTGAAATACGATGTGCTCAGGCACACATGCTTTGCTACCTGCGCCAGAGAGATGCTCTCTGCATAATGCTGTGTCACAAAGTTTTTTGCCTGTCGAATCACATTATTCTCCCGATTTTGCACAAACTGACGGCAGTTCTCAAGCATCTGCGCTGTCAGCTCCACAAAACGTGTTGCAAGTTCTTCGCAGGAATAACCGCTGCACAGTACGTCAAACGGCTCCAGCAGCCGAGGTGCCCGGGCCTGCTCATCACGAGGCAGCTGTTCTGCCGCATTATTGAGGCAGGACAGCATCTGCTCCAGCAGAAAATAGCGGCTGCCTGGTACGATATTCTCGCTTTCCCACTTGCTCCATACCCGACGAATGAGGGCAGCGGCGCTGTCCGTATTCATGTGCTCCACCGCATCACTCAGCAAGTTTTCCCACTCGCCGGTATAAAACATGACGATTTCCCGCAATGCAGCATCGGTCTGTTCATTGAACACCAGTACCGAGCTTTGCCGCTTTTCTAGACGCCACTTGAGCGCTGTTTTCGATTGCTCTACCGCAGTCGGAATATTTTCAGTATCGCCGTCCAACAGCTTACTTGCTGCACCGGTCAAATGGATCAGATGATTGACGCTGTTCAGGCTGCGAATCTCCTGTCTAATAGCACGGAGCAGCGTCTCGCTTTCGGATTCAGCCTGCTCTGCGGAATAGGACAGCAGGCATACGGCATCAAGATGATCAGAAAACGCCGATAGCAGAGTGCTGTGCTCCTGTGCAAGCGCCCGAATGTGCTCGAGCGTATCGCTCACCTGATTGACCAGTGAACCGGCCTCATCGGACGATGCAGTAAAATTGCTGTCAATGCAGAAGGTCACACACTGCAGTTTTGCGTTATCCAGCACAAACAACTCACCGCCATGCCGTTGGGAACGTGTCGGCGTATGTCCGGTCTCCCATACAGTACGCACGTATTGCTCCCGCAGGATGTCCATACTCTCCTGCAGTTCATTCTGTACACGGGCTGCCTCCTGCCGCTGCTCGGCCCGATCGCCCAGTTCATGATCCAGCTTTTCGAGCGCTCGGTTCAGTTCGGCTTTTTTGAGCGGCTTGAGCAGGTAATCCCATACGCCGAAACGCAGTGCTGTCTGCGCGTACTGGAACTCGGTGTAGCCGCTCATCACAATAAAGTTTACGGCCGGAAATTCCTGTTTGGCGCGTTCGATCAGTTCCAGTCCGGTCATGCCCGGCATACAAATATCCGTAATGACAACATCCGGATTGAGTTCTCTTATCTTTTTCAACAGGTCTATGCCATTGCACGCTTCACCGACTATCTTTGCGCCGGGATAGGTGATCAGCGCACGGCATAACTCAACAATATCAAATTCATCATCCGCAATGATAATTCTCAACACGGCTATTCCCCATCCTCTCTTTGCTCGGGTGTTCTCTTCTTCTAATAATAAAGTACCATAAAACTTCTCATGATTCAAATTTTTACGGCAGGTTCAAAAGATACCCCCTGTGAATCTAAAAAACGACCTGTTCTGTCTGCCTGCCAGTCTGCTATACTGGTTACAGTGAGAGAACCGGCACCGATATTTTCTCTCCTACAACACGGCAAAGGAGTTTTGCGTTATGGGAAAAACCGCTATCCCGTCCGTTTTTCCGGCGGAAGGTACTTACGAACTGTCCACACTTCATGTTAATCTTTCCTGCGCGGCACCGCATGCCGTGATTCGCTACACAACAGACGGCACCGAGCCGACATCGAACAGTCCGGTCTATCACCGAGAAGCAGGTCTGATTCCGGTCAAACATACCGACGGAGTGGAATCCGTCACCATCCGCGCTTTTGCGCAGGCAGATGGTCTGCAGCCGAGCGATACTGTTGCGTTTACCTACCGTTTTGCCTGCCGCCCCAAAGGCGTATTCCGCCATTCTCTGCTGCGCGAATCGTCGGATACGGTTGCCGGTCTCATCCGTATTGAGGATTTCGATCTCGACCGCATGTATCTCATCATAGGTCAAAAACGCGCTGCACTGATTGACGCCGGCTGGGACTATGACGGTGATCTTCCGGCGCTATGTCACGCACTTACCGGCGGTCTTCCTGTCGATCTGCTCATCGCACATGGTCATCCCGACCATATTGCACAAGCTGAAAAATTTATTGAATATGGATGTAAGGTCTATGCTCCCTATGCTGACAAATCTATGAAGCAACTGGACTGCGGATTGGACTTTACCCATATTGAGGATTTGAAAGGCGGCATGCGCTTTGATCTCGGCGGCACCGTACTGCAAATCTATGCTACGCCCGGACATACCCCTGGCAGCGTTGTTGTTTTAGATGAAAACACAGGTGATCTGTTTGCATCCGATTCGTTTGGCAGCAACCGCCGTGAAATTCCGGACAGTGCATGGCTCCAACTGAGCGGATACTCACTGGAAAGCTGTCTGCGCTCTCTGGAGACTTTTCTTGATGCCGCAGGCAATAAATGCAAACGCATTTTCACTGGCCACAACGCAGAAATGATGGACGCCCAACAATATTTGTCCACCTTGCGCAAAGCTATGCACAACGCTGTGGATAACGGTGCAGCCTGTCTTTCTCCCTCTCTGCGCAGCGCAGCCGAGTCATTCGGCTCCGGCTCTATTGCCGTAGAGGGTGACTGGCGGCATGACCCGATTTGGGCCGCAGCTAATCTGCAATTCCTGTACGATGTCGACACACAACAGGATCCGCCGCGTTATGCACCCGGTTTTGATCCAAAGATCAAAACCATACTTTGAAATCATTCTCCGCATCTTTCGACTCATCTCTCTTCTCTGCCGCCGATCGGTCCTCCGGTCGGCGGTTCTTCTTTGTGCGAACAAATATGGGGTGATTTTTACGTCTCTCCGCCAACTCCGAAAAAACACCCCCATAAATCAAAAAATACCCGCATTGGAAAATTGGTAAGAAACCGGTATGCTTATATCATCAAAAAGAAATACGGGAGGGAAGACGATGAAACGTGAATATTGTCTGGATATCGACAGCAACGTATATACCCTTGGTGATCTGAATATGTTTCTTGACAATAAGGAGCCAATTTCCTATCCGGCAGTTGACTCACAGAATCCGACTAAGCCCTTCTTTACCGGAAGCATCCGGCAAGAAGTCGAGATAGATGGCATAGCACGTTCATTCCTTCTGTATATTCCTCAGCATTATCCAATTTCGGGCGCAGGCATCTTCCTGTATCCGGATGACAACGTATCTGCCGAAGACTATCTGGAAAACAGCGGCTGGAAGCCGGTTGCCGAGCAGACCAATGCCGCATTGATCGTACTTGAATCCCGTTCCGGTGGCTGGGATAAAAAAGATGTTCAAAGCGAAATCAGTTATAGCGAAGCGGTTTCCAAAAAATCCATTGCCCGCGTGTATTTCAGCATGAACGAAGCCACCTACTACTGCATGGGTTTCGGAAACGGCGCTTACGTTGCAGCAGCATACGCCATGCTCAACTCGGCATTGATTGCAGCTGTCGCTCTGGATGGAGACTACGACCTGCATCCGGATTTAATGGCACAGCTCCGCAGCATCCGCTCTGACCGAGAAGCAAACAAGTCCAAACTGGATGTGGCGATGCCGGCCTGGCTGATTGGCAAAGCTACTCCTCTGTTGGACAGCCTGAAACGTGCAGCCGATGCCAGCGACGAACAGCTTTACAACGATGCGGCATATATCTATCGTCAAAATCTCAAGCAGTATTTTGACCAGCCGAACGGTCTGCCGATGGTGGAAATCTGGCACACCGAACCCGGTCGATGGAATCCCGAAGCAGATGAAAAATACCGCCGCATGGCAGAATTTGTGCTTCGCTTCAAACGGTGGTTGAGCATCGGCAACGGCGATTTCCGACCCGCTCGAACATGGCAGGACATGAGACTTCACCGCTTCACCGCCGAGATAGACAACAGACAGCGCGAATGGTTCGTATACGAACCTACGGCACTCCGTACCGGAAAGCTGCTGCCGTTGGTACTGGCCATTCATGGATACAGCTGCACCGGCGAATTGTTTGCAGAAAACAGCAGTTGGCACGAGTTAGCCGAACGGCGTGGTTTTCTTCTGGTTTATGTTTCCGCTTTTCCCGATAACGGCATCAGCGGCGGACACACCGTGCCTCTTCCTTCGTGGAATGCGCTGAATATCCATGCGCAAACCGATGATGTGAAATACATTGACTATGTATTGAGCAGTGTTAAAAACTCCTATCCGGTTGACTCTGAACGTGTTTACGTTTCCGGTCACTCCAATGGCTCTCTGCTGACGCAGCGACTGATGGAGGAACGACCGCTTGCATTTGCAGCCTTCGGACCACAGGGCGCACCTTATCATATGGGATTGGACGGTACTGCTGCTGATCGTACTATCCGCAAGGATGGCATCATCCGTCCGGTATGGCTGATGATGGGTGCCGAGGATATCGGCGATCAGGACAAGTTGGACTGCGGCTCGATCAACGACCGTTTTCTCGATATGATGTGTGAACTGAACGATCTCGATCGCACAGGTGGCATTGACCGTGAAAACGGCAAGTATCATACCCGCACCTTTGTGAACGCAGAACGTGTTCCGCTGGTAAAGTTCACCGGCATCACAGACACGCCGCATACCTATACTCCGGAATTTGCCCAGCTTTATTGGGATACGTTTTTCTGCCACTTCCGCCGAAAATCCGACGGAACGATCATTTATACAGACTAAGCGCTTTTAGAGAAAAAAGATTGGAGGGATTCCTATTAGCACGATACTGGAAATGCGGGACATCACGAAATCATTCCCGGGTGTGAAAGCCCTCGACGGCGTGAACCTGAAAGTGGAAAAGGGTACTGTCCACGCACTAATGGGAGAAAACGGCGCAGGCAAATCTACATTGATGAAAATCCTGTTCGGACAGCAGCCGCCCGACAGCGGCACGATCCTGTTTAACGGACAGGAAGTCCACTTCAAATCAGTAAAGGAAGCGGTAAACGCGGGCATCTCGATGATCTATCAGGAACTCAGCCCAATCAAGGAACTTTCCATTGCGGAAAACGTATTCGTCGGCCGCTATCCGAAAACCAGAGCGGGTGCGATTGACTGGAAAACCATGTACGATTCCTGTCAGAAGATCTTTGACCGCTGGGGACTCAATTATAATCCCCGCACCAAGATCAAGATGCTCAAAACTGCAGATATTCAGATGATCGAAATCATCAAGGCGATCTCGTTTAACGCACAGCTTGTTATCATGGACGAACCGACCTCCTCCATCTCTCAGAACGAAATCGAGATGCTGTACGATTTTATCCGTGCTCTCAAGCGTGAAAATATCACTATTATCATCATTACACACAAACTGGATGAGGTATACACCATCGCAGATGAAGTTACTGTTCTCCGTGACGGCCAGTACATCGGCGCTAAGCCAATCGGTGAACTCAGCCGTCCTGAGCTGATCAAGATGATGGTAGGTCGCGAAATGACAAACCTGTTCCCGTCCAAGGACACCGGCTACGGCGATGTTCTGCTGGAGGTCAAAAACCTCAATAACGGTTCCAAGGTAAAGGACATCTCCTTCCAGCTGCACAAGGGCGAAATCCTCGGCTTCGCCGGTATTGTTGGCGCCGGCCGTACCGAGACCATGCGTTCGATTTTCGGACTTGATCCATATGAGTCCGGCGAGATATACTTAGAAGGTCAGCAAATCAAAATCCGCTGTGTACGCGATGCCATCAAGCACGATATCGTAATGGCGACCGAAAGCCGCAAGGATGATGGTCTGGTGCTCTGCCGCTCGGTAGAGGAGAACATCATGCTGCCATCGCTGTACCGCCGCTCCAAGGGCGGCATCCTGGACGTAAAGAAAGAGCACGAAATCGCAGATTCTGCTTCCAAGCGTCTATCGGTTAAGACCAGTTCGCTGTCCACTATGGCAAACTTCCTGTCCGGCGGCAATCAGCAGAAGCTGATCCTGTGCAAATGGCTGCTGATGGATCCCAAGGTGCTCATCCTCGATGAGCCGACCCGAGGCATCGATATCGGTGCAAAATGGGAGATTTACAACATCATTATCGATCTGGCAAAGCAAGGAGTAGGCGTGATTCTTGTTTCGTCCGAAATGGAGGAAGTCATCAACCTGTCTGACCGCGTAATGGTCATGTGCGAAGGACAGATCAACGGCTGTTTGAGTAAAGAGGACGGTATCACGCAGGAAAAGATCATGGCTCTGGCATCGGAGGTTCAAAAATGAAAAAAGGAAAAGAGAGTATCTTCAAAGGCGCGTCTATTGCGGAATTGTACAGTAAATTCGGCGTTGTGCTGATTCTGATCCTCAGCTTGATCGTAGGCACCATTCTTTCGCCGGAGTTCCTCACCGGCTCCAACCTGATGAGTGTGGCGCGAAATGTCGGCGTATACGCGATCATCGCACTGGGCATGACCCGTCTGCTGATCGGCGGCGGCGTTGACCTTTCCGCAGGCTCCAACGTAGCATTCTGCAGCGTTATCCTCGCTGTTATCTACGCACAGACCGGCAGCACGCTGCTGGCAGTGGTCGTTACCTTTGCCGCCGGCATGATCATCGGCGCAATCAATGGCTACTTCGCAAGCTACATCGGTCTTATGCCCTTCATCGTAACGCTCGCGACGCAGATGACCGTCCGCGGTCTGGCTTATCTGGTGGCAGGCGGCGCACCGGTCTACGGTGTCAGCGATTCGGTCGTATTTCTCGGTCAGGGCAATGTCGGCGGCTTCCCCATGCTGCTGATCGTTGTACTGGTCGCAACCGCGATCATGCTGTTCGTCATGACCCGTACCTCGCACGGTCGCTATCTGTATGCCATCGGCGGCAACCCGGAGGCTGCAAGCGCATCCGGTATCAATGTTAAGCGTCAGGTATTTGTCAACTACATCATTATGGGTCTGATGTGCTCCTTCGCCGGTATTCTGTATGCAGGCCGTACCAACAGCGGTCTTCCGGCAGGCGGTGTAAACTTCGAGTTTGAGGCGATCATCGGCAGCGTACTCGGCGGCACTAGCATGGCAGGCGGCATCGGCAACGTGGCCATGTCCATCGTTGGTATCTATGTTGTAGGTATCATCAACAATGTAATGAACCTGTGCAGCGTTAACGCATTCTGGCAGCAGGTTGTAAAGGGTATTGTTATTCTGGTTGCGGTACTGCTTGACGTATTTACCCGCAATGCGATTATGAAATCCACGAAGAAGCGCTAAGCCGCAACGCTGGATTTTGTGATAGGAAAAGAACAAAGGAGAAAGAGACTGGAGGAAAAACGAATGAAAAAGAGATTACTGGCGACTTTACTGGCAGCAAGTGTAGCAGTGGCCATGGCAGCATGCGGGCGAGGCGGCTCCTCCTCCGGCGGCGGTGACAGCGCGGACGGCGGCGAGAAGCTCAACAAGCTGGGTTATATCTCCGCTGCATGGAGTGACGATTACTGCAAACGCTTGAATGACGCAATCGTTGAGCACGGTCCGGAATATGGCTTTGAGGTTGAGGCACTGAACGCCAGCCCGAACGGTATGGCGGACGTTACCGGCTATATTGAAGCCACTGAAGCACTGGCCCAGAAGAACATTGACGCTATTCTCTGTCAGCCGCTGTTCTCCGTGCCGGATATGCTGATGCAGTTCCAGCAGAAGGATGTTAAGGTTGGCTTTGTCAACATCGTACCGCAGATTTCGGATTCCAGTAAGGATCTTGATTTCTGCTACGCAGGCAGCTCTGAGGAAGCAATCGGTGCTCAGCTGGCGGAATCCATGTCTTCCGGCTTGAAGGATGGCGCGAAAATCTGTGTTATCTGTCTGCCATATGGTCAGGACAACGCCGCAGGCCGCCTGAAGGGCCTGCAGGACTGGTTCGCAGCAAACCGCCCGGACATTGAAATTCTCGAGGTCAACTATGTAGAGCGCAACGAGGCTACTCTCGCACAGAGTATTTTCGAGGATTGGATCCAGAAGTATGGTGTCGGCGGCTTTGACGGCGTAGCAACTCAGAGCTCCATGCAGACGCAGGGCATCGTAGAGAGCATGAAGGCTCTTGGCCTGAACAACACCAACTTTATCCTTGGCGGTATCTCTGCCTCCAGCAGCGACTGGATCAAGGAAGGCACCGAATACTGCGATCTGTATCAGGACCCGGATCTGGAGGCAACCACTGCACTTGATATGATGCGTCATATGGTAGATGGTACCACCGATGAGCTGGAATTCATGGATAATGCACCGACCAAGAATTTTGTAAACGTTTCTATGACCACTCTGAACGCTGATAATATGGATGAATACACCTCGTCCGCACTGGCAGCAAAATAACCTTTCTTCTTCTTATTAAAAAACGACCCCCTACTAAAGACGCGGCGCAATATGCGCCGCGTCTCAGTTTGTCGAGAAACCCGGTTGCACATTAAGCTGCAACCGGGTTTCTAACGTATTCAGAATAGAAAAATGAAAAAGCAAGAGACGAAAATGAACTGCCCCAAAAAAGTTAGACAATCTTTCAAAGTAAAAATTATTCAAGCTGCCGAAAGGGCTTGTTGTCTGTGAACCGCAGGCGGCAAGCCCTTCGATTTTGCCTTTTTGAGCAGTCCGAAAAAATTCTCAATCACAGCGTTGTCTAAACAGTTGCCCTTCCGGCTCATGCTCTGCCGGATGCCTTTCTCTCAGAGCATCCGTTGATACTGCTATGTTGGTACTGCCAGCATTGATCTGAGTGCAGGATTAGATTTGTGTTGTCCGGGATTTTGGCAAGCGCCTTGTCCAGCATCGTGGTCACCATGCTTAGTACAGGTCGATCCGAAATCGTATAGCTGACCAGATTACTGTAGCTCAATTTCTCATTGAGCATCGTTTCGACCACCAGTTTCTTGAATTCTGGTGTGTATCGTTTGTTCGGTACTCCTTTTGACATTAAAATCACCCCATCTGTTAGATAGTATATCACACTGTCTAACAAATGGGGTGCTGTTCAAAATTGCGTCCTTTTTGTTTTATTTATACGGGTCGTCCGGCTTGAGGTAGCAGCATTTCTTATACTTCTTGCCGCTGCCGCACGGGCACGGATCATTCGGGCCCGGCTTCTTGCCGGCACGCTTGGGCTCTGCCTTGACGGAGCCGTCGGTTGCGCCTGCTGCGCCGGTCTCCTTGGCTACCTGCTCACGCTTGGGTTCCTCACGGGTGCGAACCTGTGCAAGGAAAATCATGCGGACGGTATCCTCACGGATGGAATCGATCATCGCGTCGAACATATCAAAGCCCTCGCGCTTATACTCGACCACCGGATCGTACTGACCGTATGCACGCAGGCCGATGCCGTTGCGCAGCTCGGTCATAGCGTCGATGTGGTCCATCCACTTGCTGTCTACGTTCTTGAGCAGTACAACGCGCTCCAGCTCACGCATGATGGGCGAGCCAAGGGCCTGCTCCTTAGCGTCATAAACCTTGTGCGCCTGATCTGCCAGAATGTTGGTCAGCTGGTCAGCGGTCAGATCGTCGCACTCCTCGGGCGTGAAGGTGCAGTCCTCCGGACGCAGGAATACGCCGATGAACGGACGGCGCGCCTGTTCAACCATCTCGGTCGAAATCAGGTTATGCTCGCCGATGGCGGCATGAACCGCATGGGCGATGGTCTCGTCGATCATCTTGACGATGTTGTCCTTAACGTCCTTGCCCTCAAGCACCTGCAGACGCTGTGCGTAGATGGTCTGACGCTGGGTGTTCAGCACATCGTCATACTCAAGGACGTGCTTACGAACGCCGAAGTTGCGGGATTCGATCTTCTTCTGGGCATTTTCGATCGCGCCGGACAGAATCTTCTGGTCGATCGGCTCATCATCGGCAATGCCGAGGGTGTCCATCATGTTCTGGATACGCTCGGAGCCGAACAGACGCATGAGGTCATCCTCCAGCGAAATGTAGAAGCTGGATTCGCCGGGGTCGCCCTGACGACCGGCACGACCGCGCAGCTGGTTGTCGATTCGGCGGGACTCGTGACGCTCGGTGCCGAGGATATACAGACCGCCTGCCGCACGAACCTTTTCGGCTGCCGCGTCGGTCTCGGTCTTGAACTTGCTGTACAGTTCCTCAAACTTGGCACGGATAGCCAGAACCTCCTGATCGTCGGTGTCGGCATGGCCGTTTGCCTCGTAGATCATGTGATCGATGTAGTCGTGCGCAACGCGCTCGTCCATCTCGCCCTTCTGCACACGGTCCTCGACCTCGTGACGGAGATACTTCTTAATTTCATCCAGCGCCATGGTCTCGGCGTTGCCGCCGAGCATGATATCGGTACCTCGGCCTGCCATGTTGGTTGCAATGGTAACTGCGCCCGGCTTGCCGGCCTGTGCAACGATCTCTGCCTCGCGCTCGTGATACTTTGCGTTCAGGACGGTGTGCTTGATGCCCTTGGCCTTCAGGATCTTGCTCAGTTCCTCGGACTTTTCGATGGAAACCGTGCCGACCAGAATCGGCTGACCCTTTGCGTGGCACTGCTCAATGCGGGCAATGGTCGCCATGATCTTGCCGCGTTCGTTCTTGTAAACCGCATCCGGATTGTCCTTACGGGCTACCGGCTTGTTGGTCGGGATCTCGATAACGTCCAGCTGATAGGTGTGGCGGAATTCCTCTTCCTCGGTCAGCGCGGTACCGGTCATGCCGGACAGCTTGCCGTACAGACGGAAGTAGTTCTGGAAGGTGATGGTTGCCAGCGTCTTGCTCTCGTGCTCGACCTTTACGCCTTCCTTGGCCTCGATCGCCTGATGCAGACCCTCGTTGTAGCGGCGGCCGAACATCAGACGGCCGGTAAACTCATCAACAATGATGACCTGACCGTCACGGACAACGTAATCTACATCGCGCTGCATAACGCCGCGTGCCTTGATGGCCTGGTTAATGTGGTGCTGCAGCGTGGTATTCGCGGGATCGGACAGATTTTCTACCTTAAAGTAAGCCTCGGCGCGCTTCTGACCGTGGGGGGTCAGCGTCGCGGTCTTTGCCTTTTCATCGACGATGTAATCGGCATCGATGTCGTCCTGCTCCTCCTTGGCATCCACTTCCTTGACGCGCAGGCAGGAAAGCTGAGCGGCAAAGCGGTCAGCAATCTCGTACAGCTGAGAGGATTTCTCGCCCTGACCGGAGATGATCAGCGGGGTACGCGCCTCATCAATCAGGATGGAGTCAACCTCATCGACGATGGCGAACGCATGGTCACGCTGAACCATTGCATTTTTGTAGATCGCCATGTTGTCGCGCAGGTAGTCGAAACCGAACTCGTTGTTCGTGCCGTAGGTAATGTCAGCGGCGTACATCGCCTTGCGGGCCTGCGGCGGGACCTCGTGAATGACAAGGCCAACCTTGAGACCGAGGAAGCGGTATACCTTGCCCATCCACTCACTGTCTCGCTTGGCGAGGTAGTCGTTGACGGTGACAATGTGTACGCCCTTGCCGGTCAGTGCGTTCAGATAAGCGGGAAGGGTAGCCACAAGGGTCTTGCCTTCACCGGTCTTCATCTCAGCGATACGGCCCTGATGCAGGACGATACCGCCGATGACCTGTACACGGTAATGACGCATACCGAGTACGCGCCATGCGGCTTCACGGCAGGTGGCAAATGCCTCCGGCAAAAGCTGGTCGAGCGTTTCGCCGTTCTGGTAGCGCTGCTTGAATTCGTCTGTCTTGGCGCGCAGCTCGTCGTCGGTCAGCTTTTTGAACTGCTCTTCGAGTGCGTCCACTTTATCCGCAATGGGGTAGATCTTTTTCAGCTCGTGCGACGAGTGCGTGCCGAAAATTTTGGTCAAAAAATTAGCCATTACTTTTCTTCAGCCTTTCAAAAGGGCGCAATAGCCCCATTTGTTACATATACGATAGTATTATAGCATAAAGTGGACAGAATATAAATAAATTTTTTGTGAATAAGCAAATTGCTGATATTATAAAGCCGTTAAAGCGGCGGCTGTGGCGGCAAACACGGCGGCGGATGGGTCGTTTTCCCGTTCGGACAGGGGATGCCACAGGCGGTCTACACGCGCCATGCCGCCGGAAAGCCGGGTGTAGACTACCACCTGCTCCATGCCGAGCCGCACGCCGGTCAGCCGCAGGTGCATCATGCAGCGGTTCTCGCTCAGATAGATGGGCTGGGTGCGGTGCAGTGCAACGTAGCCGCGCACGTTGGCCCAGCGGTAGATTTCGCTTTCAGCGAGGTCGTGGATGCTGCCGTGCTCACCGAGATGGACGGCGGTGCTGCTCAGCACCAGACTGCGGTCCACCGAGGTGACTTCATCGTGACCGGTCAGCGGCCGTTCGTCTGCACCGAGCGTGCACAGCGCGATATTGTTGCGTAACGGGTAAAATCGCAGCGGAAGCGCGTTTGTTTTAGCCGCTGCGGTGAAAACTGCTGTCTGCGTAAAAACTCCTCCGTTGCGGCGTGATTTTGCACGGATTTATCCACAGACTTGTGGATAATCGAATGGTTCCATGCCGGTGCCGCGGAGTGTTATTGTATCACGCGGAATGCGCGGGATTTGTCAAAATGGAAATTTCAGCAAGCGGGATTTTCCGGGTGGAACCTTTTCAGCACCGGCTGGGCGGGGAGCACGAACTGCGTGAGCGTGTTCGTTCCTAACGGGCGGGGAGTTTTTTGCTTATATCAAGCGGGGGAGTTGCGCTCTGCGGAGCGCGGGAACGTGCGCTGACGCCGCGCGGGCGCACAAGAGGGATGGACACCAAGGTTTCCACCCCTCTTGTGAATCTCCCCGTTTCCTCTTAGCGTCTGCCTGCCAGAGAGCTGAGACTATGGGGGAACGGCAGAGGATTTTTTCTACCGTAGGGGAGCACAGTGTGCTCCCATGTCTCGACCTATTCGCAGTGTCAGATAGCGTACTGCTACGCATACGGTTTCATCTACGCAGGCGCGACATAACCGTGTCGCGCAATTTTTGGGCACGTTATACCGGAAGGCACCTGCGAATCTGTCTGTTTGGCACAATTTATCTTCGCAGGTGCTGTCTGTAATTTCCAAGCTAACGAATTGCGCGACACTGTCATCCCCCAGGGGACCCTCTCTTGCCCTTCGGGCAATTCACCTTGTGTCGCGCCTGCGCAGAGTAGCCGATATGTGTAGCAGTAGGGTAACCGAACTGCGAATAGGTAAAAGAAAAGGACGGACCCGAAGTAGGTCCGTCCTTATGAGAGGAAAAATCCTCTGTCGCTCCTCTTTTTCGAAGCGGTCGCCGGTTTCTGATCTGCGCCAGACTAAGAAACAAAGGAAACGGGATTCACAAGGGTGGAAACCTTGGTGTCCATCCTTGTGCCCACCGCCGTGGGTACGGCGGTAACGCGAAGGGCGGCAAATTACATGCTGCCGCCCTTGCTGCCTTCCCACACGCCGGTAGCGAGTGCAGACAGGTATGCGTTGATAAAACCGTCAATATCGCCATCCATTACAGCGTTGATATTGGCATTTTCAAAGCCGGTACGCGTATCCTTGGCGAGCGTATACGGCATGAAAACGTAGGAGCGAATCTGGCTGCCCCATTCAATCTTCTGCTGAACGCCCTTGATGTCCGAGATTTTCTCAAGATGCTCGCGCTCCTTGATCTCAACCAGCTTGGAACGCAGCATGCGCAGGCAGTTTTCCTTGTTCTGCAGCTGGCTTCGCTCGGTCTGGCAGGCTACAACAATGCCGGTCGCCTTGTGAATCAGTCGAACCGCAGACGAAGTCTTATTGATGTGCTGACCGCCTGCACCGGACGAACGGTAAACCTGCATTTCGTAATCATCCGGCTTGATCTCAAAGTCCGTGGAGGTATCCGGAATATCCGGAACGACCTCTACCGCCGAGAACGAGGTCTGACGGCGGCCGGATGCATCAAACGGAGAGATACGGACCAGACGGTGTACGCCGTTTTCACCCTTGAGGAAGCCGTAGGCGTTTTCGCCCTCAATGAGAATATCGGCGGACTTGATACCCGCGGTATCGCCATCCTGGTAGTCCATGATCTTATAGGTAAAGCCGTGACGCTCTGCCCAGCGGGTGTACATGCGGTACAGCATCGCGCACCAGTCCTGTGCCTCAGTGCCGCCGGCACCGGCGTGGAAGGATACGAGTGCGTTGTGGCTGTCGTACTCGCCGGTCAGCAGCGTGCGCAGCTTCTGCTCGGCAATGCCGTCTTCCAGCTCCTTGTAGCCGCTTTCCAGCTCCTCAAGCATGGATTCGTCGTTTTCTTCGATCGCCATTTCGCAGATGGTGAGCAGGTCATCGCACAGCTCGGTCATCTTGTTGTACGCTTCAACCTTGCCCTTGAGCGAGCCCATGCGGGAGACGATCTTCTGGCTCTCCTCCGGATTATCCCAGAAACCCGGCTGAGAGGACTTGATCTCCAGCTCCTCTACCTCACGCTTCGCCTGCTCCAGACCGAGCGAGGTGTACAGCTCCTCAAGCTCGGGCTTGAGGTTGTTCAGCTTGACCTTGTATTCCTCAAATTCCAGCATGAAAATGCTCCTTCACTTTCAGATTGTTCAAAATTTCAGTACCTTATAGTATATAGGTTCACGAGGGACTTGTAAAGATTTTTTCGTGAATTATAGCAGTTTAGATAAATAATGCGGCAAAAGTAGCGTATAAAGCGCGCAAAGAGCAAGGAAATTTTATGAAGCCATGCTGGGCGCATGGCGAATGAAATTGACGATGCTATTTGCGTGCTGTATGCGCGCACTTGTTGCAGTATTTGTCTGAACTGCTATAAGGGGTTGTCCCGTAAAGATTGTGTACATTTCCACAAGTTCGGCTTGACTAATCGCTTTTTTTCCCATATGATAGTTACTGTAAAAGGGAGTAGCTCACGCAAGAGCGCGTGGTCGGTGCCGACAAGCCCGATTGACGAAAAGTCAATCCGTACCGAGCCGTAAGCAGCAAGACTTTTACCGCAGTATGCGGTAAAAGTCTTTTTTTGTGCTCTGCAGCCGGAAATCGAGCGAAAACTCCCTCGTAAGCATGTACACTGTTGGGGACAAGGGCATTGCCGTGAAGGTGCGGTGCTGCCCGGGATTTTCCGGAAACGAAGGAGGAAACTGTATGCTGTCATTTGTATTTCTGGTGATCGGCTTTGCACTTATGATCTGGGGTGCGGATAAGTTTGTTGCGGGTGCATCCGCACTGGCGCGCAAGCTGGGCGTATCACCGCTGCTGATCGGTCTGACCATCGTTGCGTTCGGCACGTCCATGCCGGAGCTGGCGGTCAGTGTCACCGCAGCCCTGCGCGGTGCAAACGAGATTGCGGTCGGCAATGTTGTCGGCTCGAACATTTTTAATCTGCTGGTGGTGGCCGGTCTGTCCGCCGCTGTCTGTCCGCTTGTGATGGATAAAACGCTGCTCCGCCGTGACTGGCCGCTGTCCATTCTCGCATCTGTGCTGCTGTTGGGCGCCATCGCACCCGACCTGACCATCGCCCGTTGGGAAGGCGTTGTACTGCTGATTATATTCGCATTCATTCTGACGCACCAGATCCGCACCGCACTGCAGAACCGCGAGCAGCTTGCTGCCGCAGCAGCAGAAGCTGAGGCCGAGGCAGCGGAAGCACCCATGTCCACTGCGATGATCTGGGTGAATATCCTGCTCGGTCTGGCGTGCATCGTGATCGGCGGTCAGCTGGCCGTAAACGGCGCGACCGGCATTGCGCGTATGTTCGGCCTGAGTGAAACGCTCATCGGTCTGACCATTGTGGCCATGGGCACCAGCCTGCCTGAGCTGGTCACTTCTATCGTGGCTGCACGCAAGGGACAGAACGACATTGCAATGGGCAATGTTATCGGCTCGAACCTGTTTAATGTTTTCCTGATTCTCGGCGTTTCGTCGGTTATCACGCCGATTCCGGTGCAGGCGACCTCTATCGTTGACTGCCTGTTCCTGATTGCCATCAGCGCGGTATTTTATCTGCCGGCGCGCAAGGGCAAGCTCGGACGTGTACCGGGTATCGCCATGGTGGCAATGTATGCTGTCTATACGGTGTATCTTATTATGCGATAAGGTATCGCGGTCTCTTGCCTGCCCGGCAGGGCACAAGGGTGGACACCAAGGTTTCCGCCCTTGTGAATCCCGGTTCCTTTATTTCTTAGTCCGCAGGTCAGAGACCGGCGACCGCTTCCATATAGGGAACGGCAGAGGAAAATTTACCATGACTTTCGGAGAAAAGAACGTAGACAAGCTGATTCGCAGTGCTGCCGTTGAGAAGAAGGGTGCGTCTCAGACTTGGCGCGTTGCCCCGAAAGGTGAACGGATGGATATCCGCGTGTTCAGCACCAAACCCGCGATAAAATCTCTCTTAGACATAGAAAAACACCCGATAGGATATTCCTGTCGGGTGTTGCCTTAATTGTAACGCAAAATCGTCATTCCGGCGGGCAAGGTGAGTGAGAACCATGCCTGCGCTCAGCACATTGGAGATAACGGTCGCAATCGGCACACCGGCCACACCAAGCTGCAGCGCGAATAAAATCAGCTTGTCCGCCAGACCGCCCTTGTGTTTGGTCTGTGCCATGAAACGATGATTCTCCTTGCATGAGAGCTGCGGCATTATCTTATCATGCGGCGGGCAGCGGCGCAATACGCGGGAAACGGATTTCATCATTGTAATTTTTCTTCGAAAATTGTATAATATTTTTGTATAGAAAAGCAATTTGCGTGCCGAATCTATCGTTTTGCACCGCAGAGGAGGATAGAGGACATGAAATTTTTTGAAGCCGTGCCGGACGAGCTGTTTTCACCGCTGGCGTCACCGAACCGTGCGCTGTACGCGGATGCGCTCGATGTGCTGTACACGGCGTACCGCGAAAAGCTGAAGCTGCCCGAGGATATGCTGTATTCCATGCTGCGGAGCAGACTGGAGCAGCAGCTGGCCGAGGCTACCTTCGAGGGCGAGGACATCGACGAGGACGAGCTGCGCGATATTTCCGGCCGTGCCCGTTTCCTCATTCGCAAGCTGGGCAGCAAGGGCTGGTTTGAAAAGGAGCGCGGTACAGATTTTCGGGAATATATTACGGTTCCGGGCTGTAGCAGCCGTCTGCTCGAGCTGTTCCACGCGCTGCGCGAGGACACGCCTGCACGCGGCTATTCGTATGTGTTCGGCACTTATTCCACGCTCAAGGTCGCGCATGAGTCGGACAGCGTGTATGACAAAATGGCTGCTGTCTACGGCGCATATGACAACACGCGCGCGCTCATCAACCTGCTGCAGATGGTATATCACAACGTCAAGCATTATTTTCAGATGCAGATCGACATGCACAATGTCGGGGAAGTGCTCGCATCGCACTTTGATGATTTCGGGCAGAAGGTGATGGAGGCGTACATCCGTCCGCTCAAGATCAAGGATTCCGTGCCGAAATACCGTGTGCCGATACAAAATGTGCTGACAGACTGGGCGGAGAACGATGATCTGCTCATCGCCATGGCGAATGCCGCTTTGGCTGACCGCCGAGGGGACACGCCGGAGAACTGCCGCGCCGATCTTCTTCGCAAAATTTACTGGATACAGGAGTGCTACGACAATCTCGAGCGTGATTATCTGGATGAGATTGACGCACAGGTGCGCCGCTACACGCGTGCGGCTACGCAGAAGATCGAAAACCTGACCAACCGAGATCAGAATATCCGCGGCAACCTGCACACGGTGCTGACCGCGCTGTCGCGCAACCGGCGAGCCGCCGATCTGGTGGACACGATTCAGCCGGTGTTCCGGCTGTGCGAGCAGACCTATCTGTCCGAGAGCAGCCTGTGGTATCGCAAGCGTCCGGGCAAGCGGACAAAGGCCGCGCCTGTGCTCGTGCAGGAAACCGAAGCGGATACGGCAGCCGCCGCAAAGGCGGCTGCACTTTTGCGCTCGGAGTATGGCCGCGGCGCCATCGCGGCGTATGTTCAGGGCTGGCTCGGTGAAAGCGATGTGTGCCGCTCGGAGGATATTCCGCTCAAGAATGATAAGGATTATGTGATGAGCCTGCTGGCGGTGCTGACCGGCGGCGACCGCTCGGCGGATTTCACGGTGCAGGAGCTGGACGGCGAACGCCGGGAAAACGGCTATGCTATTCCGGAACTGCAGATCAGCCGGAAGGAGAACAACGAATGAATTTGGAATTTCTGAATACCGCTACCGCAAAGGAGCTGGAGCAGTTCAAAGCGGTGTGCAATCAGCTGCTCAGCCGCACCTATGTGGTGCGCACGCTGTACCGTCCGGGCAGGGGACGGGTGAGCAACCCGGACTACACTTTTTTATCCATTCATTATGAGTCCGTGCGCGAGTATCTCAGCCTGCTCGACTGGGATTTGCGGCGCGACGACATAAACGGCTACTTTTATGTGCTGAACACGGATGAAGCCAACCGGTGTATCCTGTCCAAGCGCGAAACCGCGATTCTGCTTGCCCTGCGCATGCTGTACGACGAAAGCCAGGAGCGCCTGGGACTCGAGCAGGACGCGCTCTGCACCGTGCGCGAGGTGCTCGAAAAGGTCGTAACCGACTACGCTATCCTGCCGGCCAAGCCGAATATGGAGGAGGTCAAGCGGGCGCTGACCGTGTTTGAAAACCACTCGATCCTGCAGCGCATCGAGGGGAAATTTAATCAGGCTGACTGCAGATTTGCCATTCTGCCGACCATTCAGACCGCTGTTTCGAGCGAACGATTGAATGAGGTCGCAGCCGTGCTGCGAAAGGAGGAGAACGCCGATGAAGAAACTGAAGAAGATTCTGCTGATTAACTGGCTGTATTTCAGCAAGGAGATCATCGAGGTCGGCGACGTGAACTTTCTGACCGGCAAAAACGGCGCAGGCAAGTCCACGGTGATTGACGCGCTGCAGATCGTTCTCCTGGGTGAGACCAATGCGCGCAACTTCAATCTGGCGGCGAATGAGCGCTCACAGCGCACGCTGGACGGCTATCTGCGTGCCGATATGGACGAGAATAACCCGTATTCCCGCCGAGGCAAGGACTTTTCGACCTATATTGCCTGCGAGTTTGAGGACGATGTGGAACACAATAGTTTCGTGTGCGGCGTGATGTTCGACTGCCGCAGTGACGGCAGCCGCCACGACCATTTCTTTATCTACGTCGGAAAACTGCCGGAAAACTGCTTTGTCGAGGACGGCGAGGCGATGGATATTCACGATCTGCGCAAATTCCTCAAGCAGAATTTCTCCCGCGCCGAGGTGTATGATACCCAGTGGGAGTACCGCCGCAACATGCTCTCGCGGTGGAACGTGCACAACGAGCAGGTGCTCCGCATGATGAAAAAGGCGGTGTCGTTCCGCCCAATCGTGGATATTCAGCAGTTTATCACCGAAAATATCTGCGATATTCCGGATAAGCCGGATATCGAAGCCATGCAGCAGAACATCCGCAACTACAAGCGGCACGAGCAGCTGGCGCAGCAGCAGGAGGAAAAGCTGACCGCGCTGCAGGAGATCAGCACTCTGTACCGCGAAATGACGCGCTCGGTGGACCGCTGGCGCGTACAGTCCTTCCTCGTGCAGTGGGCGCAGAAGGAGGACATGCAGGCGCAGATCGACAGCCGCGAGCAGGAAAAGCGAAACTGCCTGTCCGAGCTGACCGCGGCGGACACCGCGATGGAGGATTTGGCCGGGCAGGTGCAGGCGAAGGAGGAACGCCGCCGTCAGCTGGACCGCGATTATGCGCAGAGCGACACCTATCAGGAGCGTGAGCGGCTGGGCAACCAGAAGCGGTCGCTGCTGACCGAGCAGAGCAAGCTGGTGCAGGAGATGGAGCGCGACGCACTTGAGATCAAGCGGGAGGCTCTGCGGCTGACGCACCTGTGCGAGACCGCGCTTGCGTGGGACGCCGAGGAGGTGCTCATTCCGGTGCAGCAGGCGGCAGAGCAGGTGCAGCGTACCTACGCACGGCTGTCAAGCGGCGAATGCGCAATCTTCTCGCAGGAGCAGACCGTATTCGAGGACGCCCGGCAGGCGGCAGCGACCCTGTCGGACGCGCTGGCGAAGGCGGCGCATCAGCTTGGCGATAAGGTTGCAGAGCTGCAGCAGCAGCTGACCGAAAAGCAGACTGCGCTTGCCAATCTGCGCAGGGATATCAAGGATTATCCGCGCGGACTGCTGCTGTTCCGTGCCAAACTGGCGGAGGAACTGGAGCAGCAGGCGGGAGTGCCGGTTGCGGTAGATATTCTTGCGGATGTGCTGGAAATTGAGGATGAGCGCTGGCGCGGAGCCGTGGAAGGCTATCTCAACAACCAGAAGTTTTATTTTCTGGTCGAACCGGCGTATTACGAGCAGGCTTTGCGTATTTACAACAAACTTAAGTGGGAAAAGAGCCTGAACGCCTACGGTCTGGTCGATATCGGCACACTGCGCGAGCGTGAGCATATTGACCCGCAGAGCGGCAGTCTTGCGGAAAAGGTGGAGACCGGGAACGCGCTTGCGCGAACCTACATGGATTATCTGCTCGGACGCGTGATGTGCTGTGACACGGTTGAGCAGCTGCGCGGGCATCGAACCGCTATCACAGATGAGGGTATGCTGTATCAGGGCTATGTGGCGCGTGCGCTCCGCAGAGACCGTATGGAGGATGCGTTCATCGGCCGTCATGCGGTCACGCTGCGTATCTCTCGTCTGGAAGAGGAAGCCGCCGGTCTGCAGGAGAATATTTCGCACAGGAAACCCATTTGGCAGGCAGTTTCTCAGCAGAAAACGCCCATGCTGACGCCATATTATGTGCGAAATATCGTACCGCAGCGGCAGGCGGATTTTCTGTACCGCGCGGAACTGGAGGAGGAGATCAACGCGATCGACGAGCAGATTTCCCATCTCGACCTGCTGTGGCTGGAGCAGCAGAAGCAGCTGATCGCCGAAATCAGCGACGAGATTGCGGCGCTGAGTCGTCAGCGCGAGGTGCAGATCGCACACAAGGCCAGACTGGAGGAGCGTATTCGTCAGCTGGACGAGGAAATCCTGCCCGAGCAGTACCGCAGCCGCACCGAAATGGAGCGCAGGCTGGCGGAAACCTTCTCGGAGACCTACCGCGACGATATCGGTCTGCCGCGCTACCGGCAGGAGCTGGAGCGTCTGCACCGGCCGGATATCGTGTACCGCAATTTCAGCAGCCACCATGCACAGGTTGTCAACGAGATGGAGAACGCCCGCGCGGCACTCCTGCGGGCGCGCCGAGAATATGTCGAGCGGTTGGGGCCGTGCTCGTTCCGCGTGGAGGCAGACGACAATGCGGAGTTCGATGCGGAACGCCGTGTGCTCGAGGAAAGCGAGCTGCCGCAGTACCGCACCAAAATCCGTGCCGCACGCGAGAGTGCGATGGAGCAGTTCCAGAACGACTTCCTGTCCAGACTGAAAAGCAGCATCGAGCAGGTGCAGGATCAGGTCAAGAACCTCAATCGGGCACTGCGGCAGGCGCAGTTCGGCACGGACAGCTACCAGTTCCGCGTGGACCGCAATCCGGATTATGCCGAATATTACGACATGATTATGGCGCCGGAGCTGATGGAAGGCGATATTACGCTGTTTTCCGCACAGTTTCAGGAGAAATACGGTCCGCTGATCGACAAGCTGTTCAGCCAGATCACCATGGCAGACGATACCCAGCTCAACGCCCGCAAGCAGAGTGAGCTGCAGGAGAACATCGAGCGGTACACCGACTTCCGCACCTATCTGAAGTTCGATCTGGAGACCACCGATCAGAACGGCTCCAAGCAGCTGCTGTCGCAGACGCTCAACACCAAGTCGGGCGGCGAGACGCAGACGCCGTTCTATATTGCGGTTCTGGCCTCGTTCGCGCAGCTGTATCGCGTGAGCGATACGTCCAGCTTCGGCAACACGGTGCGTCTGGTCGTGTTCGATGAGGCATTCAACAAGATGGACAGCGAACGCATCATCGAAAGCGTGCGTCTGCTGCGCAAAATGGGTCTGCAGGCGATCATCTGCACCCCGCCGGATAAGGTTTCGGATATCATGCCGATCGCGGATAGAACGCTGCTGGTTGATAAGCATAAGTATCGGATGCACATTCTGCCGTTCAGCAAGGAGAATGCACAGTAAAGAAAAATCCCGCTTTCTCGCGTGAGAAGGCGGGATTTTGTGTTATTTCGGACGGGTTGGCGTATTCTAAATTGTACGCTGCGGGCAGAACATCTTACAATTCACCGCACATGAGTGCGCCGAGCGCGTCCTCGAAGGTACGGCTGCCGAGAGAAATCGCACTGAGTGCTTCGGCACGGCGTCCAACCTCGTATTTGTGCAGGTGTACGCCGCCTTCCGGGCACTGCGTGGTGATATACACGCGCGTGCCGCTTTGGATCAGATCACGCACGGCGGCTTCCAAACGGGCGGGTACGCCGCCTGCACCGAAGGCTTCGAGTACGACCTTGGGGTAGCCGAGCAGCACGGAGAAGAATGACGGATCAAGATCAGGTGTCAGGCGCACGGGCAAAATGTGAGTGTCGATCTGCTCGATAAGCTGCGGCGCGCCGGAAGGTGTGGACGCGGGTTTGCTCCAGCGCACTTTGCCGCCGCAGATTTCACCGGCCGGTGCGGCATTTGCCGAGAGAAATGCGTCAATCTCGGTCGAATGCTGCTTGAAAACGTGGCTGCCGTGCAAAATCTGACCGTTCATTACGGCGTACACGCCTGCGCGTCCGTCTGCCGCAGTGCGGAACGCATCCAGCAGATTGCGCGGCGCATCCGAGTCCGGCACGCCCATTGGCAGCATGGAGCCGGTCAGCACGAGCGGCTTATCGAAATGCGGCAGCAGGTGGGTGAGCAGCGCGGCGGTGTATGCGAGCGTATCCGTGCCGTGCGTGAGTACAAAGCCGTCGAATTTCTCGCGGTTTTGCCAGACCGCCTGTGCCATGCGCTGACGGTCGGCGGCGGTCACGTCGGTCGAGTCCAGCTGCATGAGATCGAGCGTTTCGACTGTGCACAGCGCAGACAGTTCAGGCAGTGCGCCGAGCAGCGCGGTGCCGTCCAGAGCAGGGGAAAGACCGCGTTCGGTCTCGCAGCACGCAATCGTGCCGCCGGTGGCGATCATTAAAATATGAGGCATGATTTTCCTCCTGAAAGTTGTTTTTACGGATAGAAAGCCGGATTAACGGCACTGTGCCTGATAATTTTCTCCCCATTTCCACAGGGCGTCCATCACGGGTTTCAGGCTGTACCCGAGTTCGGTCAGCGTGTATTCCACGCGCGGCGGCACCTCGGCGTAGACCTTGCGCGTCAGCAGACCGCTGGCCTCCATCTGGCGCAGCTGTGCGGTCAGAACCTTTTGCGTGACGTGCCCGATGGACTTTTTCAGTTCGCCGAAACGCATGGTGCCGTTCGTCAGGTCACGCAGGATGAGCACCTTCCATTTATCGCTGATGAGCGTCAGCGTGGTCTCGACAGGGCAGGCGGGCAGTTTTTGTTTTGCAGTCGATTCGGTCAGTTCCATGAGAAAAACCTCCTTGTTAACGCGATTTGCGCCAATAGTATCTTTTGGGTAACTACACCACAATATTGTGCTTACTTTACAGATTGTCACTACGGCTTTATTATAGAATCACCGAAAGGGAAAAGCAATCCCAATATAGAAAAAGAAAATAAAATTTTCATGGAGGTATTTATCATGAGCAAGGTCGTAGAATTTCTGCAGGCGAATCCGGTACAGTATCTGGCAACCGTAGGCCGTGACGGCAAGGCAAAGTGCCGCCCGTTCATGTTTTCGGGTGAGATGGACGGCAAGCTGTGGTTCTGCACGAACAACACGAAGGACGTTTACAAGGATATGCAGGCAAATCCGGAGATCGAAATCTCGGTTTCCAGCCCGGAGTACGCATGGATTCGCCTGCACGGCAAGGCTGTTTTCGAGAACAACATGGCTGCCAAGGAGATGTGCATCGCAAATCCGATCGTCAAGAGCCAGTACGGCGAGGCGACCAACCCGATCTTCGAGGTGTTCTATCTCGAGAATGCACACGGCAGCATCGCTGATTTCTCCGGAAATCCGCCGTATCAGTTCTAAACAGTCCCAATCAGCCTGCAAAGAGCCTGCAGGCTGATTTCTTTTGCCCTCTGCACGAACTGAGTATTGAACTGACTGGCAGAAATAGTGTATACTAATATTCGGTTTAATAAGGGGGTAAAACAATGGATTTTATCAAGAAAAACGGCGCCGGACTGCTGCTATGCCTGTGCATTGCGATTCCGGCGTGGCTGCTGGGACAGGCGGTGCCGGTGGTCGGCGGGCCGGTGTTCTCCATCCTGATCGGCATGGTGCTCACGCTGTTCTGGAAGGACAAGACCAAGGTGCAGCCGGGTATCGGCTTTACCTCGAAAAAGGTGCTGCAGTACGCGGTTATCCTGCTCGGCTTCGGTCTTAACCTGTCCGAGATTGCCAAGGTCGGCGCACAGTCGCTGCCCATCATCGTTTCGACGATCGGTACCTCGCTGATCGTGTCGTTCGTGCTGTGCAAGGCAATGAAGGTGCCGTCCAATATCTCGACGCTGGTCGGTGTCGGCTCGTCCATCTGCGGCGGCTCGGCAATCGCGGCAACCGCTCCGGTCATCGGTGCGGACGATGAGGAGATCGCGCAGGCGATTTCGGTCATTTTTCTGTTCAACGTCATCGCGGCGCTGACCTTCCCGACGCTCGGCGGCATGCTTGGCATGACCGACCACGGTTTCGGCCTGTTTGCGGGCACGGCGGTCAACGATACCTCGTCCGTAACGGCAGCCGCTTCCGCGTGGGACGGCATTCACGGCAGCAATACGCTGGAAATCGCCACCATCGTCAAGCTGACGCGCACGCTGGCGATCATCCCGATCACGCTCGTACTGGCGCTGTGGCGCACCCACAAGGCCAAGACCGAGCAGAGCAGGGGCGGCGAAGCCTTCTCGCTCAAGCGCGCGTTCCCGATGTTTATCCTGTACTTCGTGCTCGCGTCCATCATCACCACGGTGTGCACCACGGTCGGCGTACCGGCAGGCGTGTTTACGCCGCTCAAGACGCTGTCCAAGTTCTTTATCGTCATGGCGATGGCGGCTATCGGCATGAATACCAATATCGTAAAGCTGGTCAAGACCGGCGGCAAGCCGATTTTCATGGGCTTCTGCTGCTGGGTCGCTATTGCGTGCGTCAGCATTGCAATGCAGCATTTGCTGGGGTTCCTCTAAAGCGTAAAAAGCACAAAGGACATTCGTCCTTTGTGCTTTTCTGTTATTGCGGAAAGTTTGATTTATGCATCTGTTCTCTGGTGCAACTCGTGTGCACCGGAAAACGGATGCATGATGCCTGATCGCCTTTCTGGAATCGGAATCCATAAGGGTCTGCACGCATTACAGCACAAAAAATATCCCTGCACCATCGAAACGGTGCAGGGACGTTAGAGAAAGGAGAAGTTTAAGCGTTTTCCATGATGGCCTTAACGGCAGCTGCGGTATCGGTCAGCGGGAACAGCTCATAGCCGACACGGCCGGTGTAGCCGCACTCCTCGAGGTGACGGATAACCTTCTTATAGTTGATCTCACCGGTGCCCGGCTCATGACGGCCCGGAGCATCAGCAACGTGAATGTGGCCGAAGGTATCGCCGTAGTTGGAGATGGTATCGCAGATGCAGCCCTCGTTGATCTGCATGTGGTATACATCATACAGCAGCTTGAGACGCGGAGAGCCGATCAGACGAACGATTTCAGCGCCCATCTGGGTGGTAGCGAGGAAGTTGCCGACGTGGTCGGTGGTGATATTCAGCGCCTCGAGGTTGAGGTTGATCTCTTCCTTCTCGGCCAGCTCAGCGCAGGCGAGCAGCGTGTCGTACATCGAGCACAGCTTTACGGTGTGGGACAGGTTGTCGTAGTGGTTTACTACAATGCCGCCGTCACCCAGTGCGTTGGAGTGGATGGTAACGCTCGAAGCGCCAACCTTCTTAGCCGCTGCGATGGACTCCTTCAGGTAGTCCAGATACTTCTGCTTGTGGGTCGGGTCTACGAGCGAGTAGTCCGCGTCGCCGTTGAAGCCGGAAATTGCAATGCCGGCCTTCTCAGCAGCCTCGCGGGTCGCATCCAGATCGCGGATACGCCAGTCCCAGAACTCTACGGCCTCAAAGCCGTCGTTCTTTGCGGCCTGGAAACGGTCGAGCCAGTCCAGCTCGGTGTAAAGGGTATCAATGCAAGCGCATTTTCTCAGTGCCATAATAAATTACCTCCAAACTTTCTTGTTTCAATCATAGCAATTCAGATAAATGCTGCAACAAGTGCGCGCACACAGCACGCAAATAGCATCGTCACTTTCGCTTGCTATGCGACAGCATAGCTGCGCAAAACTTCCTTACCCTTTACGCGCTGCATCCGCTACTTTTGTCGCATTATTTATCTGAATTGCTATACTCTTGTGATTTGATGATACATCAAGCGTATCGGATATGCAATACGCTGTTCTGTAAAAATTAAAACGGGTTACGCGCCGATTCCGAGCGGCGAGAATGCCAGATAAACCAGCACAACGCATACGATAACGATCACGCTGACGATATTGCGGTACTTCCACGGCGTCAGGTCTACCGCGCCGACGTCCTCCTGTACCCAAACCTCAGCACCCTTGCGCTTATTGTGACGGTGCATGAGGTACATAATCAGCATTTCAAGCGGCCACAGAACGGATACGGCGTACAGATAGTGCATGGTGCCCTCGTTGCCGCCGAACAGCGAATAGCTGGGAGACAGGAGCATGAAGCCGCCATAGCAGATGATGTGGAATACCATGATGAAGCGTGCGCTGTACTTCGGCAGGCAGTTGAAGAAGAAGCCGCCGAATACACCGGACAGGACCGGCAGACCGACCAGCATAACGAACGAATCGAGGAAGGTCTTGAGTCCGGCAGGGAAGAAGTAGACCATCGGACCGACGATCATCGAGAAGATTGCGAACACAATGCCGATATTCTTGCCGACCGAGACCAGCTTTTTATCGCTGGCGTTCTTGTTGATGAATTCCTTGTAGATGTCCATCGTGAACATGGTGTTTACCGAGTTGAGCACCGAGTTGAACGAGGACAGGATCGCGCCGAACATAACGGCTGCGAAAAAGCCCATGACCGGCTGGGGAACAACGCGGGTGATCAGTGCCGGATATGCGTCATCCATCATGGATACCTGCGTGCCCTCGATGTTGAAGATCGCGTAAGCGATAACACCCGGCAGAGCGAGGAACATAAAGCCGAGGATTTTCAGGAATGCGCAGTAGAGTGCGCCCTTCTGTGCTTCCTTGAGGTTTTCGGCAGCGAGTACGCGCTGGATGAACGACTGATGCGTGCACCACGACTGGAAGCCGAGGAATACCAGACCGAGGAAAACGGTCGGCCACGGAACGGCCGGTGCTTCACTCTGCGCGGGTGCGATGGAGTTGAGCATATCGGCGTGGTTGTGGATCAGGTAGCGCACGCCGTCCATGATAGCAACGCCGCTGTCGCTGCCGGAGGCATGACCGAGCACGTTGAGCGCGAGGAACGGGATCATCAGTCCGCCGATCAGCAGACCGACGCCGTTGATGGTATCCGATACCGCAACCGCCTTCAGACCGCCGAAGATGGCGTAGATCGAACCGATAATGGTGATCAGAATGCAGAGAATAACGATAGACTGGAACTTGGTAATGCCAAGCGTGCCGGACAGGTTGAAAATGTTTTCAAATACCAGCGAACCGGAGTACAGAATGACCGGGATCTGCACGAACAGGTACAGAATAATGTACGCGATGGAGAACCACAGCTTGGTGGGTCGGTCGTAGCGCTCGCCGAGCAGCTGCGGAATGGTGGTAATGCCGCTTTTCAGGTAGCGCGGCGCGGCAAACAGCGCCAGCACGATGAGTGCGGTCGCTGCCATGACCTCGAATGCCATCGGGCTCATGCCGATCGCCCAGGTCTGTCCGTTTGTACCGACAAGCTGCTCTGCGGAGAGGTTGGTCAGCAGCAGCGAGCCTGCAATGACAATGCCCGGTAGACCGCGTCCTGCCAGAAAGTAGCCGTCGGCGGTGGTCTGGTCATCACCCTTGGTCTTGACGTAGGAGATGACCGCGACTAAAATGGTGAAAAATACAAAGGTTACGCAAGTGAATATCATTTTCTCTGTTCTAACTTCCTCGATTTGCATAAAAAACCGTTGGTGCATAGCGCACCAACGGTTTTAGCACATTGCTTAGACTGTGTGCGTGGTGTGAAAATTAAGCTGTGATTAAGCCTCGATCTCGGAGATCTTGACCGGGCGGCCCTCATGCAGCGACTTGGTAGCAGCTGCTGCCATCAGTACCGGATACAGACCGTCCTCGCCGGTAACCGGAGTCTCCTTGTCGTTGATAACGGCATCTGCGAACGCCTGCATTTCTGCAACGAATGCGCCGGTGTAGCGATCCCACATTACCTTGTAGGCTACGCCGTGTACCGCGCCGTCTGCGGTGGACAGAACAGCGGTGTTCGGGGTGTCGTTCTGGTCCTCGGCACAGCCTTCGGAGCCGAATACCTCAACGCGCTGGTCGTAACCGTAAACTGCCTTGCGGCTGTTGTCAATTACGCCGATCGTGCCGTTTGCGAACTTGAGGGTAACGAGCGCAGTGTCAACGTCGCCGGCCTCACCGATGCCCGGATCGACCAGAACGGAACCAACTGCATTTACCTCGGTAACTTCGCTGCCTGCGAGGAAGCGGGCCATATCGAAGTCATGGATCATCATATCATAGAAGATACCGCCGGAAACCTTGACGTAGGATACCGGAGGCGGCTCCGGATCGCGGGAGGAGATCTTGATGATGTTGACCTTGCCGACCTTGCCGTCACGAACCATGTCGTAAACTGCGCGGTGGTTGTGGTCGAAGCGGCGGCAGAAACCGATCTGCAGCTTTACGCCAGCTTCCTTGGCTGCGTTGATGGCAGCGTGAACCTTCTCCAGATCATAATCGATCGGCTTCTCGCAGAAGATGTCCTTGCCTGCGTGAGCAGCCTCGATGATGTACTTGGAATGGGTGTCGGTAGAGGAGCAGATGAGCACTGCCTCGATCTCGGGATCGTTCAGAATGTCATTTGCGTCCTTGGTGGTGTTCGGAATGCCGCAGGACTTGGCAAATGCCTCGGTCTGCTCATTCATAAACGGGTCAGCGATGGTCTTGATCTCCATCTCCGGTACGAACATGGAAATGTTCTTTGCGTGTACCTTACCGATACGACCCGCACCGATAATACCTACTTTCATGGGTGTTCCTCCTTAAATGAACATTTGGAATAAAAAGAGAGGTTTGTATGAAGCGTTGGAGCGCGTTTCCATACATAATTTCCGCCGCAGGCGGTATTAAATCGTGAAGGCGTTGCCTTCACAAAAAAACGCGGAGCATGTATCTGCGTTTTTTTACAAGTAAGAAAATCGGTGTGCCGCTGTGCGACGCGCTGATTTTCGCCCGGGAATCATCCGCGGCAAAGCCGCGGTGTTTCCCATCTCCTTGAAATGCACGCATTTCAAGGAATTATTTCAGCCAGTTTGCGAAGTTGTCCAGACGAGCCTGTGCGTTGTCCTTGGTGATGATCTCGGTGCCGGTGTCTACGTCGCCGTACTCCTCGCCGTTCAGGATCTTCACGATGGTCTCAACTGCCTTGTAGCCGATGTCGAAGTTGTTCTGTGCAGCGGTCATGGTCAGCTCGCCGTTCAGAACGGCTTCTACTGCGGACTTCTGGCCGTCAAAGCCGAGGAAGATGGTTTTTGCGTAGTTCGGATTGTCCTTTGCGGTACGGGCAGCTGCCAGCGCCATATCGTCGTTGTTGGAGCAGATGATGGCAACGCCTTCCGGATACTTGCTCATGATGCCTTCCATCGCGGTTACAGCGAGGTCAGCGGTTGCGTTAGCGTACTGGGTTTCGTTATCAAGGAACTCGCCGCCGGCTTCGTTTACGCCTTCGCGGTAGCCTTCCATGCGGGCGGTGTTAGTTGCGTCACCCTGAACGCCTGCGATTTCGATGCACTTGATATCGGTCCAGCCGGCTGCCTTCGCAGCTTCAACAGCGGCCTTGCCGCCCTCCTTGGCTGCTTCCTTGTTGCCGGTGCCGACGAATGCGAGGCACTTGTCGGAATCAATGCGGGTATCGTATGCTACGACCGGCTTGTCGGTGTTTGCGATAGCGGTTGCAACAGCCTCGGACTGCAGCGGAGCGATCAGGTAGCCATCGTAGGACTCAACCGCAAGGTCGGTCTGGATGGTGTTGAGCTGCTCCTCGTAGTAGGTCTCAGCCGGAGGACCCTTGATGTCCAGGCTGACCTGATCCGGGTGCTCATCCTCATATGCCTCAGCGCCTGCCTGAACAATGTTCCAGAACTCGGCAGCGTTGGTCTTGAGCACCATGCTGATCTTGTACGGGCCGTCATGGGTGGAGGCGGTGTCGCCGCCGTCGTTTGCTGCAGAAGAATCGGTGCTGCCGCCGCAAGCGGTCAGGCTGAGTGCGAGGGCGCTGGTGAGCAGGGCTGCTAACAGTCTCTTTTTCATAGTGTGTCTCCCTTTCTTTTCTCGTTTTTCTTCTCTTGCCTCTCTTTCAGCACTGTGCGATTGTGTGCTCTGTGCTGTTTATGTTCTTATTATAGCGAGCGGGTACGGAAGTGTCAACAGGCAATTTGCCGGTGTGGAAATCGTTCAAATGAAAAAATGTCAAAATGAGCGGATAAAATGCGCGTAAAATGCGTATAAACCGAGAAATGCAAAACAAATATGCGGGAAACAAGGGAGGTCACAAGGTTGGATGTGTGTAATTGTATATGTCGTACAAAGCACACATTCTGTGAAAAACACAGAATATCGCACATAGTTTTGGAAAAGATGAAAAATAGAGCATAAAACATCGGATATATCGAAAAACTTGTGCCAAAAGTGGTATGTGCAAATGCACAGAAAGAAGGAAAGCACAGATTTTGTCTTCACAAAGCACAGAAATATGGTATAATAAGCACAGAGAAAAGAAACATCGCAGAGATGCAGGATAATATAAAGAGCAATTACGAAAAGGTGAAGGACTATGAACAAAAGACCAACTATTCAAACGATTGCTGAGCTTGCGGGTGTTTCCCGCGGCACGGTAGACCGTGTATTAAATAATCGTTCGTATGTGCGCGCGGATGTGCGTGCGCGTGTGCTGAATGCCATTCAGGAGACCGGTTATCTTTCTCCGAAGGAGGCGCATCGGCAGGCCGCAGAGGCAAAGCTGCCGCTCAAACCTGTGCGTTTGGGTGTGCTTTTGCCAAACTGGAGCGGTCCGTTCCACGAGGATGTCCCGAGGGGCATTCAGGCTGCGCGTTCCGAGCTGGAAAAGCGCGATGTTGAGGTGCGTGTGTGCACTTGTGAAACAGATATTCCGCGCGAGACGATCGAGCTGCTGGACGAGCTGGTAAACTGGGGCGCGCAGGGCATCGCTCTGTGTGCATTAAATGATATTTCGATCGAAGCACGCATCGGAGAATTGGCCGAACAGGGCATTCCGTGCATCACGTTCAACTCGGATCTGCCGAACAGCCGCCGTCTGTGCTTTGTAGGTCAAAATTACACACAAAGCGGCCGTATTGCCGCCGAGCTGCTCAGCAAGTGCGTGCCGAAAAACGCGCGTGTGCTGGCGATGGCGGGTAATCTGGAGTACGATGGCCACCGCACCCGTTTAGACGGCTTCTGCGAGCATCTAAAGAAAAAGGGCTTCTCTTCCTCGCAGATCGAGATTGAGGAGACCTATAACGACTACCGTTTGACCTATAACCGCGTCACGGCGGCGCTGCAGTCAGACAATCCGCCGGCGGCCATCTATATGGCAAACCGCAGCGTTACCGGCTGCGTGGACGCACTCAAAGCTGCAGGCATGGATCAGCAGGTGCGTGTGATCGCACATGATATGTCGCTGAGACGCAAGCAAATGCTGCTTGACGGCTCGCTTGACCTGACCATCACGCAGGACATGTTCCGGCAAGGCAACCAGCCGCTGCGCCTGCTCGCAGACCTGCTGCAGAAGAATATTCAGCCGGAAAACAGTAATGAGGGTTCGAAAATTTCCATTATCTGCGCACAGAATATCGAATAAGTAAGCGAAACGGCACAGCGTTGGCTGTGCCGTTTTTCTGTCTCTTTTTGCACCGAATAGATGGGGACACGAACTGATTAGGCGTGTTTGGCCCTGATGGGCGGGGAGTTTTTCACTGAGATTCAGCGAGGGAGGCGCCGTACCCACGGCGGTGGGGCAAGAGGGTAGACACCTACGGTTTCTACCCTCTTAACTCCCGTTTCCCTTTGTTTCGCAGTCTGGCGCAGACCAGAGAGCGGCGACCGCTTCGAAAAAGGGGGAACGGCAGAGGATTTTTTCTACCGCAGGGGAGCACAGTGTGCTCCCATTTCGTTACCTCTACGCAGTGCCGGATTCCTTGCTGCTACACAGGTGGTTCGATCAACGCAGGCGCAACATGACAGTGTTGCGCAACTTTTTCACACGTTGTAACGCACAGCACCTACGAAGATAAATGGTATTAAATATCTAAATTCGCAGGTGCTGTCTATTATATAACGTGCCAACGAATTGTGCGGCACTATTATGCCGCACCCAGCGTAGACTAACCGCATGTGTAGCAGTACGAAAACAGCTTGAGCGGCTAAGAAAAAGAAATGGGCGGACCCAAAGGTCCGCCCTGCGGAAGAGGAACAGTACGCTCGTTCCTTTATAGTCTCAGTTCTGAACAGCCGCCGTGCTATCCCAAAAGGGAAATGGGAGATTCACAAGAGGGTAAAAACCGTAGGTTGTTATCCTCTTGTGCCCTCAGCGGGCAGCGTTCATCTGCCATGCGAAATGGTCGCAATGCAGCAATTCCTCCGCTCTGTGCGAGCACGGCTCATCCAGATACTCACGGTACAACGCCTGAACCGCCGGATTTTCATGCGAAAAACGCAGCGGTGCATTCTGATCGAGTCGGAACAGAACCTTGCCGCGGTCGGCGGCTTTTTCGCGGTCGGTGCCGTCCACCGGCTGACCACCGCCGCCTGCACAGCCGCCCGGGCATGCCATGATCTCCACAAACTCATAGTGTACCTCACGGCGCTGCAGCGAGTGCAGAAGCTGACGTGCGTTGCCCAGTCCGCTTGCTACCGCGCAGTGCACAGTCCGGCCTGCCAGCTCGAACGTTGCTTCGCGCCACGGCAGCGGAGAAATCGTGCCGTCGTCACGCACCTCGCGGAATGCATCCGGCGACGGATTTTCGCCGGTGGTGAGGAAGTACGCCGAACGCAGCGCGGCCTCCATAACGCCGCCGGTCGCGCCGAAAATAACGCCTGCGCCGGTGCCGTCGCCCAGCGGAGAATCAAACGCGGATTCCGCGATGTTTTCCACATCGAGGTGCTCGGCACGCGCCATGCGCGCCAGCTCTCGGGTGGTGATGACCAGATCGACATCGCTGCCGTGACCGGCCGAATCCATGCTCGGCAGCTCACGCTCGGCCTTTTTTGCGATACACGGCATGATGGAGATGCTGTAAATTTTGTCTGCGTCCACGCCGAGATTGTGCGCCAGCCAGGTCTTGCCGACCGCGCCGAACATCTGCTGCGGCGACTTGGCGGTGGACAGACGGCCGGTCATTTCCGGGAACTGCGACTTCAAAAAGCGCACCCAGCCCGGGCAGCACGAGGTAAACATCGGCTGATTGTCCAGATCGCCCGCCTGCAGACGCTGGAGCAGCTCGGTGCCCTCTTCCATGATGGTTAGATCGGCGGAAAACGTGGTGTCGAACACATAATCTGCGCCCAGCTTGCGCAGAACGGACACCAGCTGACCGACGGTTGCCTTGCCGGTCGGCATGCCGAAGGCTTCGCCCCATGCAGCACGCACGGCCGGAGCAATCTGCACAATGGTCACGCGGTCCGGATCGCCGAGCGCAGCATATGCCTTCTGCGTGTCATCGCGCTCGCGCAGAGCGCCGGTCGGGCAGTGCGTAATGCACTGACCGCACAGCGAGCAGTCCGCCTGCTTGATTACGCGGTTTTCCGAAACATCAATGGTGGTGCGCGCACCCGAGCCGCTGATATCCCAGACGGACAGCGACTGCACCTTGTCGCATACCTGAATGCAGCGCATGCACTTGATGCACTTATTTACATCGCGGTAGAGCGGGAACGTGGTCGTCCAGTCGGCCTTTTTGCCGCGTGCAAGGTCGGTGGGGTAGGAAACACCCAGAATGCCCATATCGTTTGCAATCTTCTGCAGCTGGCAGGTGCCCGAGCGGATGCAGGTCGCGCACTTGTTGTCGTGCTGCGAGAGGATAAGCTCCATATTGACACGGCGCGCCTCGAGTGCACGCGGAGAATTGGTGTGGATGACCATGCCTTCACGCACGACGTTGTTGCACGAGGGAACCAGCTTGCCCTCGCCCTCTACCTCGACACAGCAGACGCGGCAGGCGGAGATTTCGTTCAGCTCTTTTAAGTAGCACAGGCTGGGGATTTCGATATCGACAGAGGCGGCGGCATCCAGAATGGTGGTGCCTTCCGGTACAGTCACCGGGATAGAATTGATCGTCAGATTTACCATTTAGAAGAACGCCCTCCCTTGAAAATACCGTAGCCGAAGTGATCACAGCGCAGGCAGCGGGAGGTCTCCTGATGAACCTCCTGCTCGGTCATGCCGCACTTTACCAGATCAAAGTTGCCGACGCACTCCTCGGCGGGTCTGCTGCGCAGCTCGATGCGGCCGCAGGCCGGCATATTGGTCAGATGCGGTGCCGGAATCTCAACATCGCTCTTGATAACGTGACGGAAGCCGAGGTGCGCGTCAATGTTGGCTGCAGCCACCTTGCCGGCGGCTACCGCGCGGATAACGGTCGCCGGACCGGTAACGGCATCGCCGCCCGCGAATACATGCGGGGTGTTCGGCACAAATGCGTCGGATTCAGCCTGAATCTTGCCGCGTACGACCGGAGCGATCTGCTCGAACGGCTTTGCGTCGATGGACTGGCCGATGGCTACGATAACGACATCGCACGGCGTGCGGAGCAGCGGCTGATCGGCATCGTAGGGACGCGGACGACCGTCCTTGCCGTAGGAGCCGATGACCTGCGGACGTGTCCACAGAGCGGTAACGCGGCCCGTTTCATCGGTTTCGATGTGATCAGGTGCCTGCAGCGAGAGAATCTGGCAGCCTTCGCTCTGTGCTTCCTCGATCTCCTCAGCGAGCGCGGTCATATCGGTCACACGTCGGCGGTAGACGCACGTTACTGCGGAGGCACCGAGACGGATAGCGGTTCGGGTTGCATCCATCGACACGTTGCCGCCGCCGATGACGCAGACGCGCTTGCCCTTGAAGTCCGGCACGCGGCCCTCGCCGATGTCGCGGAGCAGCTGCACCGCGGAGTGTACGCCGACTGCGTCCTCGCCGGGAATGCCGATCTTCTTGTCGTTATGCGCACCGATGGAGATGTAAACCGCGTCGTACTGGTTCTCAATCTCAGCGAACGAAATATCGCGGCCGATGGAAACGCCGGTGTGCACCTCAATGCCGGTGGACAGGATGAAGTCGATATCCGCATCCAGCTTGTCCTGCGGCAGACGATAATCCGGAATGCCGTAGCGCAGCATGCCGCCGAGCTTGGGACGCTGGTCATAGACTACGACCTGATGACCCATCAGCGACAGGAAATACGCCGCTGACAGACCACCCGGTCCGCCGCCGATGATGCCGATGCGCTTGCCGGTCGAGGGTGCGGAATCCGGCGGCGTGGTGTTGTCTGCGTGGTCGCACGCGAAACGCTTGATGCCGCAGATGTTGACCGCATCGTCCACCATACTGCGGCGGCAGTGTGCCTCGCACGGGTGCTCGCAGACATAGCCGCATACGGTCGGGAAGGGGTTGTCCTTGCGGATCAGGCGCACAGCGTCGTTGTAGCGGCCGGCACGCACGAGTGCAATGTAGCCCGGAATATCCACACCGGCAGGGCACAGTGCTACACACGGTACCGGATGATCCCAGCCGAACAGACAGCGGCCGCTCTCCACATGGGAGAGGTAGTCATCGCGGAAGCCCTGCACGCCCTGCAGAACCATGCGGGCAGCCTCATAGCCGATGGCGCAGTCCGCCGTATCCTGAATGACACGGGCGGTTTTCTCGATCAGGTCAATGGTCTCCGGTGTTGCGGTGGAGTCCAGCACCTGCTCGAGCAGAGTGGTCAGCTGTCCCAGACCGATGCGGCACGGAACACATTTGCCGCAGGTCTGTGCATGGCACAGACGCAGGAACGACAGCGACATATCCACCGGACACAGACCCGGAGGACTGGCGCTGATGCGCCGCTCGATATCGCGGTACAAGCCGGCAATGACGGTCTCAGCCTTGCCCGGCGTTTCAATGGATAAACGACTCAAAAAAGTCCCCTCCCTTTCTTGTAAAAACATATAAAAAATAATAGAACTTTTTGGCGGATAAGTCAATTGCAACTCAGTGATTTTGGAGAAAATACCAATAAAAAGCTGCTTGCAGTGGCAGCTGGAGGACGGATATGCTATACTGCCAGAAAAGAGAAGGAGAGCAAAGCTGTGCGTATCATCAATTTCGGTTCGCTGAATATAGATAAGGTATATCAGGTGGAGCAGTTTATCCGGCCGGGACAGACCATCACCGCGAAGGACTGCACCGTAGCTGCGGGCGGCTTCGGCGGCATCCGCCATCGCTGTTTCGCGCGCAGGAACGCATAAATCATCGGAAACGGGGCAAACTGAATCTCCGAAAGGAGTGTATCGGTATGCACGTTACAATCGAACGAGGCGGCTGTATTTCCTGCGGCCTGTGTGAAGGAACCTGTCCTTCCGTGTTCCGCATGGCGGAAGACGGCCTTGCCGAAGTCCATCATCAGCCGGAAACCGCAGAGGAGCAGGCGGGCGCGCAGGAGGCTGCAGGCGGCTGTCCGGTGGCCGTCATTCATGTCAGCTGAACAACGTAAGCGTAAAGGCAGACCGTCGGGTCTGCCTTTTTACATCGACCGCAAGAATTTGAAAGTTTGCCCGGGAGTCCCGCTCATATCCCGCAAATAGGGGCGTTCTTTTCGCAAGAATGCTCTGTTTTTTCAGCTCCCGAAACGCTACAATAAAATCATCAAATGGAGAGCGGCAAAACCGCCGCGTAAGAGTGAGAGAGTTACATATAAAAGGAGAGAATATACCATGAAAACTGTTAAGGTTGGTTCGGTAGGTCTGGGTCGTCTGGGTTATGAGCACGCAAAGAACCTTGCAACGCAGGTTCCGGGCTGTGGGCTGGCAGCCATCTGCGACGTAGATGCGAACCGCGTAAAGGAAGTTGCGGCAGAGCTCGGCGTGCCGAATACTTACACCGATTTTGAAGAAATGTGCAAGAATCCGGAGCTGGACGCGATCGTTATCGTTTCCCCGTCCTTCCTGCACTGCCAGCAGATTGAAATTGCCATGAACCACGGCAAGCATGTGTTCTGCGAGAAGCCGCTCGGCACGGATGTTGCACAGTGCAAGGCTGCCGAGAAGGTCATCGAGGCACATCCCGACCTGATCTTCCAGCTTGGCTTCATGCGCCGCTTTGACAAGTCCTACGCCGAGGCAAAGCGCAAGATCGACAACGGCGATATCGGCAAGGTAGTTCTGGTTCGTTCCTACACGCAGGACCCGCGCTCCACTATCGAGTCCACCCTCAAGTTTGCACCGCACTCCGGCGGTCAGTACCTCGATATGTGCGTGCATGATATCGACCTCATCCGCTGGTTCACCGGCTCGGATGTCAAGAATGTATGGGCAATCGGCGGCGTATTCGAGTTCGACCTGTACAAGGAGCTGAACGATGCGGACAACGCAGCTGCTACCATCCAGATGGAGAACGGCGCAATGGGCTTTATGTTCACTAACCGCACCCATGCCGCAGGCTGCAATGTCGAGACCGAGATTATCGGCACCCACGGCACGCTGCGCATTGCAAACGTCGGCGCAAAGAACCTGCTGAATATCGTGGATGAGCACGGCTCCCGCGAGGAGTATTATCCGGACTTCATGAGCCGTTGGCACGAGGCTTTCGTAGCCGAGATGGTTGCCTTCACCGGCCATGTCCGCGACAACACCAAGCCGACTGACCTCACCGTTTATGACGGCACCGCCGTTTCCGAGGCTGCTTACCGCTGCAAGGAGTCCTTTGAGACCGGCAAGATGCTGCCGATTCGATAAAATCAGCATAGAGAAAGCCTGTCACCATAGGTGGCAGGCTTTCTGTTATCCGCAGCCCTGCCGGGCTGCAGCGGGTGAAGCGCTGCATTGAGTTTTCGTCACAGGAGCGCTATAATGAATTTATCTTAGTATGCAGGTGATTCTATGTACCGCGATCTGACAAAAGGCAGTATCGCCAAAGGTTTGATCTGGTTTGCGCTGGCGGGGCCGGTCGGTGAGGTCGGTATCCGGATTGTTATCCCGATCGGCTGGTTTCTCGCGGATTTTGTGGGCTGCGGATACTATCTCCGCCGCAGAAGGGCGCTTTTGCCGCAGAATTGAGGAAAAAAGGAGCGTTTTTATGATTCAATGCTTTGTGAAAAAGGAATATGAAGCGCCATTCGGCCTGACGCAGATGCCGCGTCTGTTTTCGGTCAGCCGCACAGATGAAAAGGCATCGGCGCATCCGCGCGTTATGCACGCGCATGACGATTTAGTGGAAATCGTGCTCGTGCGAGGCGGCGAGAGCCGCTATTTTGTCGGCGGCACGCCGTATGAGGCACGCCGCGGCGATCTGTTCATCTTCAACAGCCGCGTCGTGCACGATGAGCCGTCCGGACCGGATCGTCCGGTAGCAACCTCAAGTCTGGCGCTTGGCGGACTGGCTGTGCCCGGACTGCGCGAAAATACGCTGATCGCGGAGGATTCGTGTCCGGTGTGCCGCCTGACCGAGCCGCAGACCGTGCGGCTGGAGCATCTGTACGACGTGCTTTACGATGAGCTGACCGAGGGCAACGACGACGGTGCGCATCATCTTCTACTTGCGATCCTGACGCTCGTGCAGCAGTTCCGCGCGACCGCAGCCGAGGGCAGTACGCACAGCGGCAACGCTTTTGCACAGCGCATCAAGGACTACATCGACAAGCATTTTGCGGACGAATTTTCTCTGCAGCAGATGGCGGATGCGCTGCACGTCAGTCCGTACTATCTGGCGCATATCTGCAAGGAAGTGACCGGATATTCGCCGCTGCAGTATGTTCTGCGCCGCAGGATTGGCGAAGCGCAGACGCTGCTTATCACAACTGATTTGCCGGTAACACGGATTGCATCGCAGGTGGGGTATGACAACCCGAGCCATTTCAATGCGCAGTTTTCCAAGGCGGTGGGTATGGCGCCGAGGACTTTCAGAAAAGAGTATGTTTTCCACAAATGAGTTTGCTTGCCGGGTGTAAACGGTGGTTTGCCGTTCGCCTCTCGGGCGAAAACCCTGCGTATCAGCACAGACGATATGGTATACAAAAGACTCCCGTTCCAATCGGACGGGAGTCTTTCTATATAAAATGTGCAAAGAGTATGCATTATTCGGTCTTCATATACAGCATGCGGATCGAATTGAGCACGCACAACATAGCCACGCCGGTATCAGCGAATACGGCCAGCCACATGGATGCGATGCCGAACAGGCCGAGGAGCATAATAAGAATCTTGATCGCAAGTGCAAACACGATGTTCTCCTTGGAGACGATATTCGCCTTGCGGGCGATCTTGATCGAGATCGGGATGGAAGTCAGGTCGGCCTTCATGAACACCACATCTGCGGCCTCGATTGCCGCGTCTGCGCCGCTGCCCATTGCCGCGCCGACGTCTGCACCGGCGAGTACGGGGGCATCGTTGATGCCGTCACCGACGAACATAACCGCACCGCACTTCTCGCGGATATCGGTCAGCGCCGACAGCTTATCCTGCGGGAGTAGGCGGGCACGCACTTCGTCGATACCGACTTCCTGTGCGACTGCATCCGCGCTGGCCTGACCGTCACCGGTCAGCATGGCGGTGGTGAGTCCCTGAGCCTTCATGCGGCTGATTGCGGATTTGGCATCTGCCTTAATGGTATCGGCAATGTCAACATGACCGAGGAAGTGACCGTCCATCGCCAGCAGCACTTCCGTGCTGCCCGGGGTGCCGTGGTAGCCGGAAAGGTCGATGTTATTGCGCTCCATCAGCTTTACGTTGCCGCAGAGTATGGTTTTGCCTTCCAACTCGGCGGAAATGCCTTCGCCGGCCTGCTCGCGGATGTTCTCAACCGTTGCACCAACGGCAACAAGAGAAAAGTCGCCGGCCTTTGCCGCGGACGTTTTGCGCTCCTCGTAGGAGTTGATGATGGACTTGGCGATCGGGTGGGTGGAAGCGCCCTCGCAGGCGGCAGCCAGCCACAGAAGCTCATTCTCATCGAGCGGAACGCCCTGCGCCGGAACGACCTTCTGTACTACAAAGTTGCCCTTGGTGATGGTGCCGGTCTTATCCATAACAATGGTTTTAACGTTATTCAGTGCTTCCAGAGAAGCGCCGCCCTTGAACAGGATACCGCGTCTGGAGCCTGCGCCGATGCCGGAGAAGTAGGTCAGCGGTACGCTGAGCACCAGTGCGCACGGACAGGAGATTACAAGGAAGGTCATCGCGGTGTAGACCCACTTGTGCCACTCGCCGGTAACAAGGCTCGGGATAATGGCGGTCAGCAGGGCAATCGCAACAACAGCCGGGGTGTAAACGCGGGAGAAACGGGTGATAAAGCGGTCGATCTTCGGCTTGCGGGCCGCTGCGTTCTCCACGCTGTCGAGAATGCGCTGTACCATGCTCTCAGCGAGAATGTGGGTGACGCGCAGCTTGATTGCGCCGTCGGTGTTGACACAGCCGGAGGTTGCCTTGTCGCCGGCAGCGACACGAACCGGAACCGGCTCACCGGTGACAGCCGAGGTATCCAGACGGCTTTCGCCTTCGACAACCTCGCCGTCCAGCGGAACGCGGTCGCCCGGGCGCACCAGAACAATGTCGCCCTCCTGTGCGTCCTCGGCCGGAATAACCTCGATTTCGCCGTTGTCCTTGACCAGATTTACCGTCTCGGGACGCAGGTCGATCGCATCCATGATCTGCTTGCGCGAACGGTCAACCGCACGATCCTCAAAGTATTCGCCGACACGGTAGAACAGCATAACGCCGACTGCCTCGTCGAACGAGCCGACCGCCCATGCACCGATGGTTGCAACGGTCATCAGGAAGTTTTCGTCAAATACCTGACCGCGGCCGATGTTCTTCGCAGCTGTCAGCAGGACATGGCGTCCGAGCAGCAGGTATGCTGCCAGCAGCAGAATGATCTTGACCGCCGTAACCGGAACCAGTACGCCTGCGATAAACAGACCCGCGCCGATCAGCATTTCTGCAAGCGGATGGCTGCCGCCTTTGTCCTCTTTTTCCTCCTCGGGCGCGATGACCTTGACCTCGCTCTCGATATTCGAGCAGATTTTGCGGATTTCGGGCAGCAGCGCGTCCGGATTGTCACCCTTTACGCGGAGCTGCTTGGTCTCATAAACCAGCACGCAATCGTCGATACCGTCCAGCTGGCTGATCTGGTGCTGCATTTTGGCGGCACAGTGTGCGCAGCCGAGGTTTTCGAGCGTGTAAACGCGCTGACCGTCCTTGCCGTAGTGCTTGGGCTTGGGTGCGATGACCTTGGCGTCGCTCTCGATGGACGAGCAGATCTCACGGATTTTCGGCAGAAGCGCATCCGGATTTTCGCCGGTTACGCGCAGCTGCTTGGTCTCAAATACGAGAACGCAGTCCTCCACGCCCTCGAGTTCGCTGATGCGCTGCTCCATTTTTGCCGCGCAGTGTGCGCAGCCGACATTCTGCAGCGTGTAAACGCGCTTGACGCTGTGCGCGCCGGCGGCGTGCTCGTGATGGTGGTGCTCGTGCTCCTCGTCCTCATCATGGTGGTGATGGTGTCCGCAGCCACAGTCGCAGTCATCGTCATGATGATGGTGGTGGTACTCGTGCTCCTTATCCTCGTCGTGGTGGTGATGGTGACCGCAGCCGCAATCGCAGTCATCGTCATCGTGGTGATGATGGTGATGCTCGTGCTCCCCATCCTCGTCGTGGTGGTGATGGTGTCCGCAGCCGCAGTCGCAGTCATCGCCGTGGTGATGGTGATGCTCGTGCTCCTCATCCTCGTCGTGATGATGATGATGGCCGCAGCCGCAGTCGCAGTCATCGTCATGATGATGGTGGTGATGCTCGTGCTCCTCATCCTCGTCGTGATGGTGATGGTGACCGCAGCCGCAGTCGCAGTCATCGTCATCGTGGTGATGGTGGTGATGCTCGTGCTCCTCGTCCTCATCGTGGTGGTGATGGTGTCCGCAGCCGCAGTCGCAGTCATCGTCATGATGATGGTGATGTTCATGTTCATCCTCATCGTGGTGGTGATGGTGTCCGCAGCCGCAGCCGCAGTCATCATCGTGCTCGTGATGGTGATGTTCGTGCTCATGCACTTCTTCATTTAATAAGGTATCCTCATGCTTGTGTTCGTCTGCCATTTCGGATCGCCTCCTGTCGGTGATAGTCAATAATATATGAACGATTGCTCATATGTTCATGTATTCATATTATAACTGGAGAAAGGGAAAGTCAATAGCGGTATACGAAAAATGTGCACAAAAGGCAGAGGGCAAAACTTCGCATTTTGCGCGCATTTCAGCCGGTTTTGCGAAAAATGCAAGCCGGAAAGAGAATGCCTGCATCCGTCTAAACTGACCGAACCCGAGCGTTATTCACAAAGAAAAAGCGGATAAAAATGATAGACTTAACAAGATGTACAAAGTTTCCCTGTATTTTATTCGATTTTTTTTTGCTTTTGGTCTTGCCAATACTGTACAAAAACCAGTATAATCTATACTGTAAGGCTATGCTTCACGCATAGCCAGCCAATTTCTGAAGAAGAGGAAGCCGGGCGCGCGTCCGGTTCTTCTTGCGCAAAATATTAGAGAGGTGAAAGAAATGGCGTATTCGTTCCGTGGCGGCATACACCCGGGTACTCACGCAGACCCGGGCTATAAATCCGCGACAAACACCAAGCCGATCGAGAAGCTGGCATTGCCTGATGAGGTAATCCTGCCGGTTTCCATGCACATCGGCGCACCGGCAAAGCCGATCGTTTCGGTTGGCGACACCGTGGACCTGGGACAGCCTATCGCGGAAGCCGGCGGCTTTGTCAGCGCTCCTGTCCATGCTACCGTTTCCGGTAAGGTAAAGGCAATCGAGCCTCGCCTGCATCCGAACGGCAGCAAGGTTCTGTCCATCGTAATTGAAAATGATGGCGAGGACCGCAAGCACGAGTCCGTGCATCCCTACGACTTCGCTTCCATGAGCAATGAGGAGCGTATCGAGTGCATCCGTTCTGCCGGTATTGTCGGCCATGGCGGTGCAACCTTCCCGACCCATGTCAAGATCCAGTCCGGTATCGGCAAGTGCGACACGGTCATCATCAACGCTGCAGAGTGTGAGCCGTACATCACGTCCGACCATCGTCTGCTGCTCGAGCGTCCGGAAGAGACCATTGGCGGCCTGAAGATGCTCGCCGACATCATGGGCGTACAGACCGCAATCATTGCAATCGAGGAAAACAAGAAGGATACCTTCGCCAAGATCGAGGAGCTGATCGCGGACGATTCCCGCCTCAAGCTGTATCCGCTGACCTGCAAGTACCCGCAGGGCGCTGAGAAGCAGCTGATCAATGCCTGCACCGGCCGTGAAGTTCCGTCCGGCAAGCTGCCGGCAGACGCCGGCTGCGCGGTATTCAACGTAGATACCGCAGGTGCGGTTTACCGTCGCTTCACCACCGGCATGCCGGTCATCCGTCGTATCGTTACCATCTCCGGTTCCGCTGTTGCCGAGCCGAAGAACCTCGAAGCACGCATCGGCACCCCGATCGAAAAGCTGATCGATGCCTGCGGCGGCTTCAAGGAAGCTCCGAACAAGCTCCTTGCCGGCGGCCCGATGATGGGCAACGCCCAGTTCTCTCTGGATGCCCCGGTTGTCAAGGGCACCAACGCATTCCTCGCCTTTGCAGGTAATGAGGATAAGCGCGTTAAGGATCCCCAGTGTATCCGCTGCGGCAAGTGCATCAACGCCTGCCCGATGCACCTCCTGCCGATCTACATGAATGTATACGGCAAGCAGGAGGATCTGGACAACGCCGTTGACTGCGGCATGATGGACTGCATCGAGTGCGGCTCCTGCGCTTATGTCTGCCCGGCTCGTATCCCGCTGGTTGCACAGTTCCGTCTGACCAAGGGCAAGATCCAGGCTAAGCGTGCTGCAGAGCGCGCCAAGGCTGAGGCTGAGAAGAAAAAGGCCGAGGCGGAGGCTGCTGCGAAGGCAGAGGCTGAAAAGCCCGCAGAGAACAAGTAAGGAGGAAAACGAAAATGGCTTATGATCTTAGCAAAGTAGTCGTAACCTCCTCGCCGCATATCAAGGCGGATGATGACACCCGGAGCCTTATGCTCGATGTGCTCATCGCACTTGTTCCGGCACTGGCGGTTGCAGTTTACACCTTCGGCGCTCGTGCGCTGATCCATGTTGTTATCGCAATGGTGGCAAGCCTTGTGTTTGAGACCATTTACAACAAAATCGTTCATCACCCGAACACCGTAGGCGACCTGTCCTGCCTGGTTACGGGCGTACTTATCGCATTCAACATTCCGGTTGCAGCTCCGCTGTGGCTGAGCGCTTTCGGTGCCCTGTTCGGCATCATCGTTGTTAAGATGCTGTTCGGCGGTATCGGCAAGAACTTTATGAACCCGGCACTCGGTGCCCGTGCGTTCATGATGGCATCCTGGGCCGGTTTCATGACCACCTGGACTGCTCCGCATGCAAACCTGCCGCTGTTCGGCAACGTAACCGTTACCGACGCGATTTCCACCGCAACTCCGCTGGCTACCCTTAAGACCGGTGCTGTACCGGCTGATACCGGCCTGCTGGAGATGCTGCTCGGTCAGACCGGCGGCGTTATCGGTGAGACCTCCGCGCTGGCTCTGCTGGCAGGCGGCGTTTACCTGCTGTGGCGCAAGGTTATCACCATCAACATTCCGGCAGCTTACATCCTTACTGTTGCTGTCATCACCTTCCTGTTCCCGCTGTCCGGCGATGTTTCCCGCGTACAGTGGATGCTCAGCCAGGTACTGTCCGGCGGCCTGATGCTCGGCGCGATCTTCATGGCTACCGACTACGTTACCAGCCCGGTTACTCCGAAGGGCCAGATCATCTTCGGCGTTGGCTGCGGTCTGCTGACGGTATTCATCCGCTACTTCGGCGGTCTGCCGGAGGGCGTATCCTACTCCATCCTGATCATGAACACGCTGGTTTGGGCAATCGACAAGAAGACCCATCCGCGCAAGTTCGGCTATCAGCTTGACAAGGCTAAGAAGGAGGCGCAGTAAATCATGGATAACAGCAAAAAGGAAGGCGGCATCGTACAGCTTGTCGTCGTACTGGGCCTCATCACGTTCATCTGTGCACTGCTGCTGGGCGTTATCAACGGTGTAACCGCGGATAAGATCACCCAGAACGGTATCGAAACCCGCAACGCAGCAATGGCAGAGATCATCCCGGACGCTGATTTCGAGGATCTCGACACCGCACTGTCCGCTGAGGACGTTGCAGCCGCTGGCGTAACCCTGCCGGCAGGCCGTACCGCTGCTCAGATCGACGGCGTTTACAAGGCAACCAAGGACGGCGAAGAGATCGGCTACTGCGTACAGGTAGAGCCGAAGGGCTTCGGCGGCAACCTGACGATGATCGTCGGCATCAATGCGGACGGCACCGTTGCAGGCGCAAAGGTAACCTCTCACGCTGAGACCCCGGGCCTCGGTGCGAAGAGCCAGGCAGACCCGAACTGGATCACCCAGTTTGCAGGTCAGACTGCTGACGGTCAGCTCAAGGTGACCAAGGACGGCGGCACGATCAATGCGATCACCGGCGCTACCATCACCTCCCGTGCTGTAACCGACGGCGTTAATACTGCGGCAGCATATGTCGCTACTCTGGGTTAAGGAGGAAAAGCCAAATGAAATTTTCTGAACAGCTGAAATCGGGCGTTATCCTCGATAACCCGGTTTTCATGCAGACGATCGGTCTTTGCCCGACGCTGGCAACCACCACTTCTCTGCAGAATGCGATCGGCATGGGCGCGGCGGCTACCGTCGTTCTCATCTGCTCCAATATCGTTATTTCCGCGATGCGCAGAATTATCCCGGATAAGATCCGTATCGCAGCATTCATCACGATCATCGCAACCTTCGTAACCATGATCGACCTGTCCATGCAGGCATTCCTGCCGTCGCTGGCATCGTCCCTTGGTCTGTTCCTGCCGCTGATCGTAGTAAACTGCATCATCCTCGGCCGTGCCGAGGCGTATGCTTCCAAGAACAAGGTTCTGCCGTCCGCACTCGACGGTGTTGTAATGGGTCTGGGCTTCACCTTCGCTCTGGTACTCATGGGCTTCTTCCGTGAGCTGCTCGGCGCAGGCACCATCCTGTCCGGTTACGTTAACGGCGTTAACGGCATCGCAGTTCCGTTCTTCAACTCCAACCCGATGGTCATGATGATCCTGCCGGCCGGCGGCTTCCTCATGATGGGCTTCATCCTGGCTGCGATCCAGAAGATCATGGCTCGAAAGGAGGGCAAGTAAATGTCTATTGCATTACCTGCCTCTATGGGCTTGACCGATATCCTGTCGCTCGCAATCGCGGCAATCCTGGTCAACAACTACATTCTCGTTCAGTTCCTCGGCTGCTGCTCGTTCTTCGGCGTATCCAAGAAGACTGACACCGCGCTCGGCATGGGCATGGCGGTTATCTTCGTTATGGCGATCGCTTCCGCAGCATCCTGGGCTGTACAGTACTTCATTCTCGAACCCCTGGGTCTGGGCTACATGCAGACCATCGCGTTCATTCTCGTAATTGCAACGCTGGTTCAGTTCGTCGAGATGTTCATGAAGAAGGCTATGCCGTCGCTGTACTCTGCGCTCGGTATCTTCCTGCCGCTGATCACCACCAACTGTGCGGTGCTCGGTGCTGCTAAGACCAACATTTCCAACAGCTATTCTTTCATCGGCTCTCTGGTATACGGCGTTGCAGCCGGTGTCGGCTACACGCTGGCAATCGTGCTGTTCGCTTCCATCCGTGAGCGTCTGGACGCTACTTCCAAGTGCCCGAAGTGCTTTGAAGGCTTCCCGATCTCGCTGGTTGCAGCAGCGCTGCTGGCTATGTCCTTCATGGGCTTCTCCGGCCTGTCGATTTGGTAAGGGAGGACACAAGAAATGGATATGCAAAATGTTATTTACGCGGTAGCGGTACTGTTCATCATGGGTATCGTTTTCGCAATCCTGCTCGGCGTTGCCGCTAAGGTTTTCGCCGTAGAGGTTGACGAGCGCATCCCGCTGGTACGCGAGTGCCTGCCGGGCGCTAACTGCGGCGGCTGCGGCTTCCCGGGCTGTGACGGTCTGGCTGCTGCAATCGTAGAGGGCCGTGCACCGGTAAACGGCTGCCCGGTCGGCGGTGCTGCTGCGGCTGAGAAGATCGCAAAGGTACTCGGCGTTGAGGTTGCTGCCGGCGACCGTCAGGTTGCACACGTTTACTGCAACGGCGGCTGCAACGCAAAGGACAAGGCAAACTACGAGGGTCTGCAGGACTGCAACGCTGCAATGCGTGTAGCAAGCGGCCCGAAGGCTTGCTCCTTTGGCTGCATGGGCCTCGGCTCCTGCGTAAAGGCCTGTGCGTTTGACGCAATCCACATTGTGGACGGCGTTGCAAAGGTTGATACCGACAAGTGTGTTGCCTGCGGCAAGTGTGTTTCCACCTGCCCGAAGAAGATCATCAACCTGGTATCCGAGGTCAAGAAGGTTCACGTTAACTGCGTGAACAAGGACAAGGGTCCGGAGGTTATGAAGGTTTGCTCCAACGGCTGTATCGGCTGTAAGATGTGCGAGAAGACCTGTAAGTTCGATGCAATTCACGTAGTAGACGGCGTTGCCAAGATCGACTACGACAAGTGCAAGAACTGCAAGATGTGCACCAAGGTTTGCCCGAAGGGTTGCATCGAGCCGGTTCCGACCGAGGAAGAGAAGGCCAAGTTCAAGGAAATGCAGGCTAAGCAGGCTGCTGCTGCCAAGGCTAAGGCTGAGGCTGCAAAGCAGGCCGCTGAAGCAAAGGCTGCTGAGGACAAGTAATGACCGATCATCTGCACCCTGTGCTGGATGACGCTGCGATCGCCCGCATGACGAGTCTTGCACTCGCCCATGTGGGCGACGCTGTTTATGAGATACTCGTGCGCACGCATCTGGCGTGCGGCGGCACTCAGACCGCGAAAAACCTGCACAGCCGTACGATCCAGCTCGTTCGTGCGTCCGCGCAGGCGGAAGCGGTAAAGCGCATTCAGCCTATGCTCGATGAAGACGAGCAGACCGTTCTGCGTCACGGACGAAACGCAAAGCCGAAATCCGTGCCGAAGTCGGCCTCCGTGGCAGAGTATGCCTACGCGACCGCACTCGAGGCGCTGTTCGGCTGGCTGTACCTCAAGGGACGCTATGAGCGTATCAATGAGCTGTTTGAGGTTATCTGTCAAGGGTTTGACGCAAAATGAGCAAAGAGAACCGCGGAAGCGGTTCTCTTTTTGTTTGCAGTAATTGAGAATGGAAAATGGAGAATTGACCAGATGGTTTTCATTCTCCATTTTTGCATTTTACGGGTGTTTTTTCGTTAGAAAAGGTGCGCCGAGTCGGCGCACCCTACGGTATAACATTTATCATCAGATGAAATTCGCAGGTGCTGTCTGTAGCTGCCAGGCCAATGAGTTGCGCGACACGGGTATCCCCCAGGGGACCTTCTCTTGCCTTTCGGGCAATTCACCTCGTGTCGCGCCTGCGGAGAGTAAACCGCCTGTGTAGCAGTAAGCTATCTGTGAGCCGCGAATATTTCACGAAAGATACGCAAGAGTAACCCGACTGCCGTTCTCCTTCTCGAAGCGGTCGCCGGTCTCTGGTCTGCGCCAGATTAGGAATAAAGGAAGCGGGATTCACAAGGGTGGAAACCTTGGTGTCCATCCTTGTGCCCCAGCGGGCAGCGTCCCCAGCGGGCAGCGAAATTTGTGATGTTTCTGTGTTTTCGCTTGTGCCTGTTCCGAAATAGTGTTATACTGATAGCGTTCGTAAAATACAGAAAAGGGAGCATAGTAATATGAGCAAGTTAGTGCAGCGCATCGTTGCGCTGGTCGTTATGCTGGCTGTCGTTATGAGCGCAACTGCATACGGCGCATCCACCTTTGTGGTGGATTATCAGGAGCTGAAAAGTGATGCACCGGTCGTTATGACGGTCAACGGTGAGGAAATCCACGCAGATGAGTATGCAAGCTATATGATGAGCCAGATCATCAATTATCAGCAGATGTACGCTATGTACGGTCTCTCTGAGAAGAATATGGCGTCTACATTCGGAGATGCCGCAAAGGAGTCCGCAAAGCAGCAGGTCGCTCTGATCCATATCGTTAAGCAGAAGATGGATGAGCTGGGTCTGTCCCTGTCGTACAGCCAGAAGAAGAACATTGTTATGGCAAACAAGCAGAATGCGGAGCAGCTCGGCGGCGAGGACGCTTATCTGCAGCGCCTGGCTTCGATCGGCTTTGACATGGATAACTACAATAACTACCAGTATGTCAGCGCATGCGCACAGGTGCTGAAGGATTACTACTTCGGTGAGAACGGCGTAAATGTTCCGAGTGATGACGAGCTGCAGAAGTATTTCGATGACAACTACATCACTGCAAAGCACATCCTCATTCTGACTACGAATCCGTCCACCGGCGAGACCACCCGCACCGATGAGGAAGCGAAGAAGGAAGCACAGGCTGTTCTGGATCGCCTGAACAACGGCGAGGACTTTGACGCGCTGCTGACCGAGAAGAACGAGGATGCAGGCGAAGCACAGTATGCCAAGGGCTATACCTTCACCGAGGGTCAAATGGTAGACGAGTTCTACAACGCTGCCAAGGCGCTGCAGGAAGGCGAAGTTTCCGGCCTGGTTAAGAGCAAGTACGGCTACCACATCATCAAGCGCTGCGAGCTGAATCAGGATGAGTTCGAGAATATGCGCGACGCGATCATCGCAGCGGTTGCTTCCGAAAAGGGCACTGCCGGCTCGATCGACGAGATGATGCAGCAGTGGATCGACGAGGCTGACATCCAGACCACCGATGCTTACGATGAGATCACCTATGATAACACCAAGGACTATCTGCCGGCTGACGTGCAGACTGTTCTGAACAGCGATACATCGGATGATGACGGCAATGCGCAGACTGAGGACGCGCAGAGCGAAGACCAGACCTCGACCGACAGCCAGTCCTCGACTGACGAGGCGCAGACGGCTACTACCGAGTCCGCTCAGTAAAACCGCAAAACAGAAAGGACGCTCAAGGAGCGTCCTTTTTCATGTCTGCGTGAGGTTTAGAAGCCAAACGCCGCATAATCCTCTGGCGTAAAGCGGTGATAGACGGCATCACCGTCATCATCCAGCTTGATGCAGTAGCGGTAGCTGTCCGGTGTGCCGTCCTCGAAGTACACGAGGTAGTCAAACTCCTCGTTGCCCTCGAGCTTCTCACAGTGCACCTTGTCGGAAAACTGATGGAACACCGCAAGAATATCGTCAAAGCTGACCGTCAGACCGCGCATTACCTGCAGAAATGCACGCAGAAACGCGGGTTCCGGCAGCTGTTCATGCACATACTGTGTGCCTTCTGCGGAAATGTGGAAGCAGAAGCGCTTGTCATCGCGGATGACTTGGATTGCGCCGAGCGTGCCGGCGGTGTGCGCGGAAAGGGAAGCGAGCGCACGCTCGGTGTTGTCCGCGTCCTCCTCCGGTGTGCCGAGCAGACGCGCCACGGATTCCGTGGGATAATACAGCGTGATCGGGTGGTGGTCGTAGCCGATTTTGATCTGTGCTTCCTGGATGACGTCGGTCAGGCTCTTTTCCAGTCGTTTATAATTCACAGAGTTCATAGAGAACACCTCGATAGTTTTTGATTCTATACGATTATAGCATACGATAAGAGAACGCGCAATATCCCGTCAAATGCCGGAAAAGTGTCGAATACGCACGAATATGCTTGCATATTTCCGGAAAATTCGATATAATATAATTCCATGACGCTTATCCGAATAAAATGGCGGGTAAGCGCCTTCTCTTGTCCGAAAGGGAAGAAAAGTGAGGAAGGAATCGGATACATGGAAGTATTTGTTGCATTAATGAACAAAATCGACAGCTGGATCTGGGGTCTGCCCATGCTGGTGCTGCTGTGCGGTACGCATATTTTTATGACGTTCCGCACGGGCTTCATCCAGCGCAAGACCTTCACCGGCATCCGCCTGTCGGTGACAAAGGACCCGGATTCGCCGGGTGACGTCAGTCAGTTTCAGGCGCTGACGACTGCACTCGCATCGACCATCGGCACGGGCAACATCATCGGTGTCGGCACGGCCATCTATCTCGGCGGACCGGGTGCTGTGCTGTGGTGCTGGCTGACCGGCGTGTTCGGCATTGCCACAAAGTACGCGGAGAGCCTGATCGCGGTCAAGTACCGCGTGCAGACCGCGGACGGCCGCATGATGGGCGGTGCGATGTACGCGCTTGAGCGCGGCCTCAAGTGGAAGAAGTTCGGCAAGGTGATGGCGGTGCTGTTTGCGCTGTTCGCTATGCTCGCCTCGTTCGGCATCGGCTGCGGCACGCAGATCAACGCGATTGCCGAGGTACTGGAGACCAACCTTCCCATCAGCCTGCCGCGTATCGCAATCGGCATTGTTTTCGGCATTATCACCGCGATTATCATTATTGGCGGCATTGAATCCATTGCAGTTGTGTGCGAAAAACTGGTGCCGCTGATGGCGCTGTTCTATGTGGTCGGCTGCATCGTTATTCTGTGCGCCAACTACGATTTTCTGCTGCCGGCTCTCAAGGCTATTTTCGTGCTGGCGTTCAAGCCGGGCGCTGTGACCGGCGGACTGGTCGGCGGCGGCATCCGTCTGGCGCTGCAGTACGGCGTGGCACGCGGCTTGTTCTCGAATGAGTCCGGCATGGGTTCGGCGCCGCTGGTTGCCAGCGCGGCACAGACGCGCAATCCGGTGCGGCAGGCGCTCGTTTCTGCGACCGGCACCTTCTGGACGACGGTTGTCGTATGCCTGATGACCGGTCTGGTGCTTGTCTCCTCGATGATGAAAAATCCGGCGGTCAATGCGGAAAATATGGCAAACGGCGGTCAGATGACCACCGCAGCATTCGCACAGATTCCGTATATCGGTCCGCTGATTTTGATGGTCAGCATCATTACGTTCGCGTACTCCACCATCCTCGGATGGTCGTACTACGGCGAGCGTGCCGCCGAGTATCTGCTCGGCAAAAAGGCGATTCTGCCGTATAAGGTGCTGTTTATCGCGGTCGTTGTGTGTGCCCCCGTGCTTGCGCTCGACCTTGTGTGGACCATTGCGGACGTACTCAATGCCTTCATGGCCATCCCGAACCTGATCGCTGTGCTGCTGCTCTCCGGCGTGATCGCGGCAGAGACAAAGCATTATCTGAAGCATCTGGATGAAAAGGATGAGTCCGAGATTCCGGTTGTCGATCGGTAAGTCATTGAAAATGGAGAATGAAATCATTTCATTCTCCATTTTTTCGTTTTGCGATTCGTTTTCGCCCACCATATGTACGAATGAATAACATGGACAAATGCAATTCGCAGGTGCCGTCCGTAATATCCAGATAAACGAGTTGCGCGACACGGGTATGTCGCACTTGCGTGGAGTAGCCGATATGTGTAGCAGAATGGTATCTGACACTGCGTATAGGTAGAGAAATGGGCGCACACTGTGCGCCCCTACGGTAGAAAAGCTCCTCTGCCGTTCCCCGTTTCGAAGCGGTCGCCGGTCTCTGGTCTGCGTCAGATTAAGAAATAAAGGGAAACGGGAGTCAAGAGGGTAGAAACCGTAGGTGTCTACCCTTTTGCCCCCACGCCGTGGGTACGGCGAACTCCCGCCGCCCGCAGGCGGTAACTCTTCGCTCGGAAACAACATACCGCTTGCGCGCTTCGCGTACCCAGTCTTGTGGGTGCACAAGTTTTCTTCTGAGGGCATTTCCCTTGCGTAAACGCGCAAAAAGAGGTATACTAACTCTATCTGGACTATTCCACTGGAAGGAGCATCACCGATGCGAGATGGATTTATCAAAATTGCCGCGGCAACGCCTGATCTGCACGTCGCGGACTGTGCATATAATACCTCTGAGATCGTAAAGCTGGCGAAGGAGGCCGCTGCCAAAGGCGCGAAGCTCATCACATTTCCCGAGCTGTGCCTGACCGGCTATACCTGCGGCGACCTGTTTTTGCAGGAAACGCTGCTTGAGGGCGCGATGCAGGCACTCGATACCGTCTGCCGCGAGACCGCAGAGCTTGCGGCTGTCATCGTAGTCGGTCTGCCGCTGCGCGTGCGCGGTAAGCTGTACAATATGGCTGCTGTCGTAAACGCCGGTGATGTGCTGGCGTTCGTGCCGAAAACCCATCTTCCGAACTACTCCGAGTTCTACGAGCAGCGCCATTTCGTATCGGCAGATGCGTTGGGTTCGATCGAGAGCGTAACGCTTACTGATACAGCCGGTGAGCCGCGCTATGTACCGATTGTGACCGACAGCATTTTTCAGTGCGATGAGCAGCCGCTGTTCACCTTCGGCGTAGAAATCTGCGAGGATCTGTGGGTGCCGAATCCGCCGTCTACTACGCTGGCGCAGATGGGCGCGCACATTATCGTCAACCTGTCCGCATCGGATGAGATCATCGGCAAGGCGGGCTATCGCCGCGACCTTGTTCGTCAGCAGTCCGGACGACTGCTGTGCGCGTACCTGTATGCGGACGCCGGCTTCGGCGAGTCCACGCAGGACCTTGTTTTCGCGGGTCACGACCTTATCGCGGAGAACGGTGCGCTGCTGGCTGAGAGCAAGATGTTCTCGCAGGGCATCATTTACGCGGATATCGACCTCCAGCGTCTGGCGCATGAGCGTCAGCGCATGAACACATTCGAGTCTATCGAGGGCAGCGTGTTCTCGTTCTCGCTCGAGCCGGTGGAGAACGATCTGGTCGACCGTACATTCCCGCGCACGCCATTCGTTCCGGCGAACAAGGCGCTCCGCGACGAGCGCTGCGAGGAGATCCTGACGCTGCAGGCAACCGGTCTGGCAACTCGTCTGCGCCATACGCACGCCAAGACGGCAGTTGTCGGTCTGTCCGGCGGCCTGGATTCCACGCTGGCTCTCATCGTGCTCGTACATGCGTTTGATATGCTCGAACTCGACCGCAAGGGCATTCTGGCCGTCACGATGCCGTGCTTCGGCACGACCGCCCGCACCAAGGGCAACGCGGAAAAACTGGCGGAAGCCTACGGCGTTACGCTCAAGACCGTGGACATCAAGGCGGCAGTCGATCAACATTTCATGGACATCGGTCAGTCCAAGGACGATCTTTCCGTTACCTTTGAAAACGGTCAGGCGCGCATGCGCACGCTGGTGCTGATGAACCTCGCCAACAAGAACGGCGGCATGGTTGTCGGTACGGGCGACCTGTCCGAGCTGGCGCTCGGCTGGGCGACCTACAACGGCGACCATATGAGCATGTACGGCGTTAACGGTTCGATCCCGAAAACACTGGTGCGCTACCTTGTCGCTTACGAGGCAGACCGCACTCTCGGTGAGCTGTCCGACGTGCTGCAGGATGTGCTCGATACCCCGGTATCACCCGAGCTGCTGCCGCCTAAGGACGGCGAGATCAGCCAGAAGACCGAGGATCTGGTCGGCCCGTACGAACTGCATGACTTTTTCCTGTATTACATGCTGCGTTTCGGCTATCCGCCGCGCAAGATCTTCCGTGCCGCACACAAGACCTTCGAGGGCGTGTATGACGACGCGACCATCAAGAAGTGGCTGACGACCTTTATGCGCCGCTTCTTTACGCAGCAGTTCAAGCGCTCCTGCCTGCCGGACGGCCCGAAGGTCGGTACCGTAACGCTTTCGCCGCGCGGCGACTGGCGTATGCCGTCCGATGCCGTATCCGCGCTGTGGCTCAAGGAAGCGGAGAGTCTGTAACAGAATTTTTGACATAGGGCGGGTACTCCCGCCCTATGATATTCCAATACAAAGGAGAATCTCCTTTTGAAGAATTTAATTCGCGGCATAGCGGTACTGCTGACAGCGGTATTTCTGTGCTTCAACATCTATTATGAGTTAGCACCCGGAATCACCGTTGCACCCGAGCAGAAATTCATGTTTGCAGCGATTTTTGCGGTGCTTTTGCGTGCTGCGCTGTTCTGCGGCGTGCCGGACAATACGCGTCCGACACGGCGGCGGCTGTACATGCTGGCGCTGTTTCTGTACTACATATGGGTGCTGCTGAATGTGCTGTTTTTCGATAACGCATTCGGCCGCGGATTTGGCCATACCTCGCTCGATATGGTAAATCTGGAGCCGCTCCGCACGGTGAAAAATTACCTGTTAGCCTATGGCTACGGCAATATCTCACTGCGGCTTGTGGTGCTCAATCTGGCAGGCAACCTGATCGCGTTTGCGCCGATGGGCGTGTTCCTGCCCGCACTGTTCCGCTGGCAGAGAAGCATTTTCTTCTTCACGGCGTCGCTCACGCTGAGCATCACGGCAGTGGAGGTGCTGCAGATCTACACCGGCACCGGCTCGTGCGATGTGGATGATCTCATTCTCAATCTGGCAGGTGCGCTGCTTATGTTCGTTATCTGCCGGATTACGCCGTTGTGGCACCGGATTTGCAGTGTCAATCCAAGACCGAAGAAATGATGAAATAACAACCGGCTGCAAAGGCAGTCGGTTTTTCATTGACAAACCCTGTCTGCCGTTATAAACTTTAACTGAATAAAAAACAAAAGACAGGGGGAACCCATTCATGTTTGATACCGTACTCATCGCCGGTCTGGGCCTGATGGGCGGCTCGATGGCGAAAACCATCAAGGCGCGCACGCTCAGCCGCGTTTTGGGCTGGAACCGCACGCGTGCAACTGCAGAGCAGGCACTGGCTGACGGCTCGATTGACGCGATTGCGACCGAAGCGCTGTACAAGGAGGCTGACCTTGTTATCATCGGTCTGTACCCGCAGGCAACGGTAGACTGGCTGCTTGAGAACATGCCGAAGATGAAAAAGGGCTGCGTGATCGTGGATATGGTCGGCGTCAAGCAGTTTATGGTCGATCATCTGGAGCAGGCGGCGCTCGACGCCGGTGTGCACTACGTCGGCGGCCATCCGATGGCGGGCCGTGAGTTCTCCGGTCTGGATTTTGCCCTGTCGACCCTGTTTGACGGTGCGAGCATGATCTTTGTGCCGACAAAGAGCAGCACCGAGCGTGTGCTTGAGCAGCTGGAAGCGTACTTCATGTCGCTCGGCTTCGGTCAGACCGTGCGCTGCACGGCGCAGCAGCATGATCACATGATCGCGTTTACCTCGCAGCTGGCGCATGTGGTTTCCTCGGCGTACATCAAAAGTCCGGAGGCAGACAAGCACAACGGCTATTCGGCGGGCAGCTACAAGGATCTGACGCGTGTTGCCAAGCTGAATGAGACCATGTGGAGCGAGCTGTTCCTGTGCAACGCAGAGCCGCTTGCGGAGGAGATTGATGAGGTCATCAAGCACCTTGACGAATACCGCAAGGCCATCCGTGCAGGAGACCGCGAGGAACTGACCATTCTGCTGAGAGACGGACGCGAGCGCAAGGAAAGACTGGGTTAATCAGGAATTCGGAACGATACGAAAGGGACAATGCCTGTGTGCGTTGTTCCTTTCCTTTTGCGCGGATTCGGGAAATTGTTAAGGAAACAGGTCGCAGAACGTAAATTTTTGCGCATACCTCCAAAATCCTGCGGCTGTCCGCGCAATCCATTTACATAGGAATTTGTTTTTGTTATAATTTATTTGCATGAAATCAGAAAGTGTTTTGCTAAGGGGAATGAATGGCACGGCACTTTACAGGACAACACAAAGGAGTGTGGGTATGCAAGAGAAAATTTCTATGGACGCAGCGCACGATTTTGAGGCAAAAATGCCTCTATCGCGCAAGATTCCGCTGGGACTGCAGCACGTTTTTGCGATGTTCGTCGGCAACCTGACGCCGCTGCTCATCATTATGGGTGCGTGCGGCATTGCAGGCGGCGAGTTCGCGGACCTGCAGGTAAGCGTTCTGCAGAACGCGATGTTCGTGGCCGGTGTGGTAACGCTGGTGCAGCTGTTTTCCATCGGCCCGATCGGCGGCAAGGTGCCGATCATCATGGGTACAAGCTCGGGTTTTATCGGCGTGTTCAACAGCGTTGCGGCTACCATGGGCGGCGGTGTGATTGCGTATGGCGCGATTATGGGCGCGTCCATTCTCGGCGGCCTGTTTGAGACGGTACTTGGCTTTTTCCTCAAGCCGCTGCGCAAATTCTTTCCGGCGGTCGTTACCGGCACGGTCGTGCTGAGTATCGGTCTGTCGCTGATCTCGGTCGGCATCAATTCCTTCGGCGGCGGCAACTCCGCGAAGGATTTCGGCTCGATGGAAAATCTGTTGCTGGCGCTGTTCGTGCTGGTGGTTATTCTGGTCGTCAAGCACGGCTGCAAGGGCTTCCTTGGCTCGTCCGCGATCTTTGTCGGCATTATTGCAGGCTACATTGCGGCAATCATCATGGGTTTTGTTCTGCCGACCACCGCAGTTGACGCGGACGGTGTAGAATTTACCAAGGCATGGGTACTCAACTGGGACAAGGTAGCACAGGCCGGCTGGTTTGCCATCCCGAAGCTGATGCCGGTAAAGCCGGTGTTTGATCTGCGCGCCATCCTGCCGGTGCTGGTTATGTTTATTGTTACCGCAGTCGAGACCGTCGGCGATATTTCGGGCGTTATGGAAGGCGGCATGGGCCGTGAGGCAACCGACAAGGAGCTGTCCGGCGGCGTAGCCTGCGACGGTATCGGTTCGTCGTTTGCGGCGCTGTTCGGCGTACTGCCGAATACCTCGTTCAGCCAGAACGTAGGCCTTGTTACCATGACCAAGGTTGTCAACCGAGGCGCACTGGCCGTCGGTGCAATCTTCCTCATTCTGTGCGGTCTGATTCCGAAGCTGGGCGCGATCGTGTCCATTATGCCGCAGTCCGTGCTCGGCGGTGCGGCTGTTATGATGTTCTCGTCCATTGTTATCAGCGGTATCCAGCTGATCACCAAGGAGGAGATGACGCCGCGTAATCTGACCATCGTGTCGGTTGCTCTGGGTGTCGGCTACGGCATGGGTGCCAATATGACCATTCTGGCACAGGCGCCGCAGGCGGTTCAGCTGATTTTTGGCGGTTCCGGTATTGTACCGGCAGCATTTGTTGCGATTCTGCTCAATATCGTGCTCCCGAAGGATAAGAAAACCGAAGCATAATGCAAAACCCCGGAAAGAAGTTCTTTCCGGGGTTTTTAATTGCGAATGGAGAATTGAGGATGGAAAATGATTGTAACGGTCAACCATTCGCCATTCCGATTGAGAGAGGCGTAAAATGATACTGCAGGGTGCGACGACCTCGGCGCACCGTGTAAACCGACTGCACAAACGTAACCGTAGGGGCGCACAAGGTACGCCCATGTAACGCCACATCAAATGGTTGGCATTACTGATAAAATGAATCGTTTTGAAAAATCATTTTTAATTTTGCGAGAACGTCCGGCGTATCCGCGTCCATCAATTCCGCCGGATGCTTTACGGGAAACAGCGCAACCTGTTCTGCATGCCGTTTGACAACTACGCCGCCGCCCCTGCCCTCGGGAAGAGAACGCAGTTCCTCAAAATAATCTGCGCCGAACAGCACGGGACTGCCCGGCGTACCGCTTTGCGGTTCGCACAGGCGAAAAATCCGTGATCGTTTCCTCGGTTGCGCACAGAACGCCGACACCATACCGCAGAGCGTTTTCCTCGTCAGCAGCGGCTGATCGCCCGGCAGAAACACGCAGCCGGACATGGCCGGAAACCGCGGCAGCAGGTACTCCAGTCCCAGCCGCACGGTGTCGCTGCGAAAGGGAAGGGCATGATGCAGGACAGGAATGCCGCATTCTTCACACAATGTCTGCACCTCGGTCGAGCGGGTAACGACCACGCGGTGCAACCCCTCTGTCACGGCAAACGCACGGCAGAGCAATGGTTTTCGGTCAAATTCGGCGAGCAGCTTGTTGGAGCCAAACCGTTTTGCCAGTCCGGATGCCATGATCACACATCCGATTTCACTTTTCGTCGGGGAAAAACTGCGGGTAGAGCTGTTTTCCTGCTTGTTTGCAGGCGTCACGATACTGCTCATAGCGATAGAGAAACTCCTTTGCTTCATCGGTAAGTACGCTGCCGCCGCCGCCTTTGCCGCCGATTTTGCGCTCGGTGAGCGCAAACCCAAGCACCTGCTCGGCGTGGCGGACGAGTCCGAGCGCCTTGGTGTATGCCATCTGCATGGATTGCGCGGCGGCGCGAAGCGATCCGGTCTGCTCGATGGCATGCAGCAGGCGGCACGGTCCCTCACCGAAAAAGCGTTCGCCGTTCTCATCGAACAGCATCACGCGGATATTTGGCTGCATGGCGGCTCCTTTCCCACAACTTTTTCTTTTCCGTTGTATTTTGATATTCACAACGGCATTATAGCAGATTTTGTGGTAAAATAAAAGTAGTATACTGAAAAGATAACACATTCCCCTGAAAGAGAGAGGATATAACGTATGTTGACGATACGGGAATACAAAAAAGCCGAGTCGCTCGAGGAAGCGTATACGCTCAACCAGAAAAAGTCCAACCGCGTGATCGGCGGCATGATCTGGCTCAAGATGGAGACGCTGAATGTCGGCACGGCAATCGACCTGTCCGGTCTGGGATTGGACACCATCGAGGAGACCGAAACCGAGTTCCGGATCGGTGCAATGGCCTCGCTGCGCGCGCTGGAGCTGCACGAAGGACTGGCAGCCTACACGAACGGTGCGATGCGCGAGTCTGTGCGCCATATTGTCGGCGTGCAGCTGCGCAATCTTGCGACGGTCGGCGGCAGCCTGTACAGCCGGTTCGGCTTTTCCGATGTGCTGACCATGTTCCTCGTGCTGGATGCACAGGTAGAGCTGTACAAGGGCGGCATTGTGCCGCTTTCCGAGTACGCCGAAAGACCCAAGGACCGCGATATTCTGGTGCGCATTATCGTGCCCAAGAAAAATGCGAAATTCAACTACCAGTCCGTGCGCATCAGCCAGACCGACATTCCGGTGCTGACCTGCGCGTCTGTTAAGGATGAGAACGGCTATCGGTTCGCCATCGGTGCTCGTCCGGCGCGCGCACAGATTTATGCACAGCCTGTGGATAAAACGGCGGAGCAGATGGCAGAAGTCGTTCGGGCGGAAATTAAGACCGGCAGCAGTCTGCGCGGCAGTGCGGAGTACCGCAGACACCTCGCGGGTGTGCTGGTGCGCCGTGCGGCACAGGCGCTCGATGCAGAGTAAGGGGGAACGGATATGCTGATCACAATGACATTGAATGGAAAGAAAGTAGCAGACGATGTGGCGGCGGACACGCTGCTCATCGACTTTGTGCGGGGGCATGGCTGCCTGAGCGTCAAGCGCGGCTGTGAGACTGCGAACTGCGGTCTGTGCACCGTATTTATGGACGAAAAGCCGGTGCTGTCCTGCTCGGTGCTGGCAGCGCGTGCAAGCGGACATACGATCACGACCTTGGAGGGCTTGCAGGGCGAAGCCGCCGAATTCGGCGCGTTCATCGCGGATCAGGGTGCGGAGCAGTGCGGCTTCTGCAATCCCGGCTTTATGATGAACGCGATCGCGCTGTTCCGCGAAAAGCAGGACCCGACCGATGAGGAGATCAAGGAATATCTGGCAGGCAATCTGTGCCGCTGCTCGGGGTATGAGGGACAGCTGCGCGGTATCCGTGCCTATCTCGACTGGAAAAAGCAGAGAGAGGAGGACGCACAGTGAAGGTAGTCAATCAGCCGCTCCGTAAAAAGGATGCAATGCAGCTTGTGACCGGTCAGCCGGTGTATGTGGACGATGTAACGCCGCGCGACTGCCTGTGCGTCAAGCTGCTGCGCTCGCCGCACGCGAACGCCATCGTCAAGTCTATCAACAAGACCGCCGCGATGAAAGTCCCCGGCATGGAGGCCATCTTCACCTGGGAGGACGTCGATCAGGACGGCCGCCGCTATACACAGGCCGGTCAGACTTATCCGGAGGCCAGTCCGTATGACCGCCTTGTTATCGACCGTCATGTGCGCTTTGTCGGTGATGTGGTTGCCATCCTTGCCGGTGCGGACGAAAAATGCGTGGATAAGGCGATGAAGCTGGTCAAGGTGGAGTACGAGGTGCTCGAACCGGTGCTCGATTTCCACACGGCAAAGGACAATCCGGTGCTCGTGCATCCGGAGGACAACTGGGAGAGCCTTGCACCGGTCGGCGCGGACAACAGGCGCAACCTGTGTGCGCATGACGAGTGCGGCAACGGCGATATTGACGCGGTCCTCGCGGACTGCGATGTTGTTATCGACCGCGTGTACCACACGCAGGCATGTCAGCAGGCGATGATGGAAACCTTCCGCACCTACTGCGAGATCGACACCTACGGCCGTCTGCACATCATCAGCTCGACCCAGATCGTGTTCCATACCCGCCGTATTGTGGCGAACGCACTGCATATTCCGAAAAGCAAGGTGCGCGTCACCAAGCCGCGTATCGGCGGCGGCTTCGGCGCCAAGCAGACCGCAGTCAGCGCGGTGTATCCGGCGTTTGTCACCTGGATGACAAAGAAGCCGTCCAAGATCATCTTCAGCCGCGTGGAGAGCCAGATTGCCTCCTCGCCGCGCCACGAGATGGAAATGCACGTCCGTCTGGGCGCAAACAAGGACGGCATCGTGCGCGGCATCGACCTGCACACGCTGTCCAACACCGGCGCGTACGGTGAGCACGGCCCGACAACGGTCGGTCTGTCCGGTCATAAGTCGATTCCGCTGTACGGCAAGGCCGAGGCGTTCCGCTTTACGAGTGACGTTGTGTATACCAATCACATGTCGGCGGGCGCGTACCGCGGCTACGGCGCGACGCAGGGCCTGTTCGCGGTGGAGAGCGCGGTAAACGAGCTGGCGAACATCCTCGGCATGGACCCATTCAAAATCCGTGAGATGAATATTACGCATGAGGGCGAGATCATGCCCGCGTACTACGGTCAGATGAACACAAGCTGTGCGCTCGACCGCTGTCTGGCGCGCGTGCACGACATGATCGACTGGGATAACAAGTATCCGTGCCGGGACATGGGAAACGGCAAGATTCGTGCGGTCGGCATGGGCATGGCGATGCAGGGCTCGGGCATCACGAGCATGGATGTCGGCAGTGCGACGCTCAAGGTCAACGATGAGGGCTTTTACACGCTGCTCATCGGCGCGGCTGACATGGGCACCGGCTGTGATACCACGCTTGCGCAGATTGCGGCAGAGGTGCTTGAGTGTCCGCTTGACAACATTACCACGCTGAGTGCGGACACCGACTGGTCGCCGTATGATTCCGGCTCGTATGCCTCGAGCACGACCTATGTCACCGGCAAGGCGACCGAGAAGTGCGCGCTCGAGCTGCGCGGCAAAATCTGTGCGCTCGGCGCAAAGCTACTCGGCTGTGATAAAGAGCAGGTCAGCTTCGACGGCAGGGAAGTCCGCGTAGAGGAAGGCGAAAATGCAGGCAAGACCATTAGCCTGAGTGATATTGCGACGGCTTCCATGAACGGCAACAGCATCGAGCTGCAGGCGACGGTTACACATTCGTCCGAGATTTCGCCTCCGCCGTATATGGTCGGTGCGGCTGAGATCGAGGTGGATACCGAAACCGGCGAGGTAACCCTGCTGGATTACGCTGCGGCAGTGGACTGCGGTACGCCCATCAACCCGAATCTGACGCGCGTGCAGGCCGAGGGCGGCATTGCGCAGGGCATCGGCATGACGCTGACCGAGAGCGTCACCTACGACGATCGCGGCTATCCGATGGAAAATTCGCTTTTCCAGTATAAGATTCCCGCACGCGTGGACATCGGCAAGATCCGCGTGGAATTCGAGAACAGCTACGAGGGCGAAGGCCCGTTCGGTGCGAAATCCATCGGCGAGGTTGTTATCAATACACCGCTGCCGGCGATTTCGGATGCAATCCGAAATGCCGTAGGCAAGCGGTTCTATGAGCTTCCCATTACGCCGGAAAAGATTGCGATGGCAGCGATGGAGCAAAAGTAAGTGCAAAAAAGAACGTATCCGATCGGATACGTTCTTTTTCTTTGCCGCAGATGTCAAAATCTGTAGGGCGCGACGACTCGGCGCGCCGTTGTAACGGGTTGCAGATGGTTTACACGGCGTGCCGAGGTCGTCACGCCCTACGGCAAACATATTAAATCACGTTAAAATATCAACCCAAAGGTCGTTGTAATACTGGTTGATTTCCGTCGGCAGATTGGTATACGCCTCAGTCGGATACTGCGTAATATCCGGGAAATACAGCGGGTCGCTGGTGATTTCCTCGTCCAGTTCGTTATAGACCTCGGTCTGCGGACTGGAATAGCCGATGTACTCCCAGTTTGCCATCGCCGCCTCGGTCGAGCACATGAAGTTGATGAACTTCTCCGCGCCCGAAACGTTCTTCGCGTTCTTCGGGATGCACATGGCATCTACAAACAGGTTGGTGCCCTCCTTCGGAACGTAGAATGCGAGGTCGGGATTTTCGTCGATCATCGTGACGGCATCGCCATTATAGTACGGTGCAGCCACAATTTCCTCACTCGGCAGCTTTTCAAGAATCTGGTCCATCCAGATGCCCTGATACACCGGCTTCCCGGCGATAATGAGGTCGGCTGCCTGCCGAAGCTCAGTCTTATCGGTGGTATTGAGGGAGCAGTCAAGATACATCAGCGCAATGCCGAGCGCATCACGTGAGTTGTTGAACATGGCGGTGCGGTTGGTGTATTTGGGGTTCCACAGCAAATCCCACGAGCCGATATCCGCTTCATCGACGTACTTGGTATTGTACACGATGCCGACCACGCCCCAGGTGTAGGGTACGGAATACTTCTGCTCCGGATCGAAGTCCAGATGGGTGTATTTCTCGTCGATCAGCTTCGTGTTGGGAATGTGGTCGTAGTTGAGCGGCTGGAGCATATCCTCGTCGATAAAGCGCGAAATCGCGTAGTCGGACGGGATAATGACATCGTAGCTCGTGGTCTGGATGCGCGAATACAGGTTTTCGTTGGGATCGAAGGTGTTGTAGATAACCTTGATGCCGGTTTCCTCCTCGAACCGGTCGATGAGGTCGGTGTCGATGTACTCGCCCCAGTTATACACGTTGAGCACCTCCGCCGAGGATGCATTGCCGCAGCCGGAGAGAAGCCCGGTGCACATCGCGCCGCACAGCAGCAGGGAAAGCATGCGTTTTTTCACGGCTGCATCGCTCCTTTCTTGCGGACGGCTTCGCGGCGCTTCTCGTCGCGGGACTGACGCACATTGATGACGATGAGCAGCGCCAGCACGATCAGGAACAGAATGGTCGAGATGGCGTTGATCTTCGGTGTCATGCGGTGGCGCGTCATGGAGTAGATAACGACTGACAGCGGCTGACTGGTCGTGCCGGCGGTAAAGTAGGACACCACAAAATCGTCGATCGACATGGTGAACGCCATGATAGCGCCCGTGACGATGCCCGGCATAATCTCCGGCAGGATGACCTTGTGGAGCGCCTGATGCGGCGTTGCGCCGAGGTCGAGCGCGGCTTCATAGGCGTTTTTATCCAGCTGGCGCAGCTTGGGCATGACGTTGAGCACGACATACGGCGTGCAGAACGTAACGTGCGCGAGGATAAGGGTCAGGTAGCCCTTGTCCAGACCGATGGCGGCAAACAACAGCATGAACGTCACGCCCATGATGGTATCCGAGGAGGACATCGGGATGTTGTTGACGGTCAGGTAAGCCGCCTTGGCTCTGCGGCTCATGTTGTGGATGCCGATGGCGGCAATCGTGCCGAGCACGGTTGCAATCGCGGCAGCGGCAACAGCCACGAGCAGCGTGACATACAGCGAATGGAGAATATCCGCATCGCGGAACAGCTCGACATACCAGCGGGTGGTAAAGCCGTTCCACAGGCGGCGCGACTTGGAATCGTTGAACGAGAAGATCATCAGCACAACGATAGGCGCGTACAGGAACAGGAAAATCAGCAGCAGATAGAAGTTTTTGAAAAATTTTTTCACAGCAGCAGACCTCCTTCCTCGGAGGAGCCGTCATCGAACTTGTTCATGATCCACATACAGATGAAGATGAGGATGATCATGACGAGCGCGATTGCCGAGCCGAGGTGCGGGTTGTACGCACCGCCCATGAACTGCAGGTCGATAAGGTCGCCGACGAGCAGGTTTTTGCCGCTGCCGAGCATCTGCGAAATAACGAACGTGGAGACAGACGGCACAAATACCATTGTAATGCCGGAAATCACACCGGGAATGCTCAGCGGGAAGATGACGCGGCGGAATACAAGGTGCGTCGGCGCGCCGAGGTCCTGCGCGGCTTCGATCAGCTTGCGGTCGAGCTTGATGAGAACGGTATAGATCGGCAGCACCATGAACGGCAGAAAGTTGTACACCATGCCGAGCACGATAGCGCCCTGCGTGTTGATAAGCGGGATATAATCGAGCGAATAGCCGAAATGGCTCTGCAGGAAGGATATTAAGCCAATGGAACGGAAAAACTGGTTGATGAAGCCGTTGTTCTCCAGAATGGACATCCATGCGTAGGTGCGGAGCAGAAAGTTGATCCACATCGGCAGCATAATCAGCATCATGCAAAGGCTCTGTTTGCTGGCGGACAGGCGGCTCATCAGATACGCCATCGGGTAGCCGAGCACAAGGCACACCACGGTAGAGAGAAACGCCAGCCAGAACGACCGTCCGAAAATCGGCGGGAAGCCGGGCAGATAGCTGAAATTATGCAGGGTGAAGCCGCCGTCCGCATTGTGGAACGCGTAGACCACGACCATCAGAATCGGGGCAAGGATAAATACGGCGAGCCATACGCCGTAGGGATAGGCAAAGGACTTTTTCACGCTTGCGCCTCCGCACTCTTGTGCATGATGTGGATGTCAAACGGGATGACCGTCAGGCCGACGGTCTTGCCGACCGACTCCGCCATGGTGGAATGCACCATGAAGGTGAAGAACTGGGTGCGAACCATCATCTCGTAGTGCACGCCCTTGAATACGATGGACTCGACAACGCCCTGCAGCAGACCGTCACCGGCGTAGACGATTTTAAGATCCTCCGGACGGATAACGACATCGACCGGCGCATTCTTCTCGAAGCCCTTGTCCACGCACTCGAAGGTGCGGCCGCAGAACTCGACCTTGCAGTCCTCGGGCATCACGCCGTCAATGATATTGGATTCACCGATGAAATCCGCAACAAAGGCGTTGACCGGCTCGTTGTAGATATCGGTCGGGCTGCCGACCTGCTGGATAACGCCGTGGTTCATGACAACCACGCGGTCACTCATCGTCAGCGCTTCTTCCTGGTCGTGTGTGACGTAGATAAAGGTGATGCCGGTGCGCTGCTGAATACGCTTCAGCTCGATTTGCATGTCCTTGCGCAGCTTGAGGTCGAGGGCACCGAGCGGCTCGTCGAGCAGCAGCACACGCGGCTCGCATACCAGCGCACGCGCGATGGCAACACGCTGCTGCTGACCGCCGGAAAGACTGGTCACATCGCGGTTTTCAAAGCCGCGCAGGCCGACCAGCTCGAGCATTTTGGTGGTCTTGCGCTTGATATCTGCGCGGTCCAGCTTTTTGATGTGCAGACCGAATGCGATATTCTCCGCAACATTCAGGTGCGGGAACAGCGCATAGCGCTGGAATACGGTGTTGATCTCGCGCTGATACGGCGGAACATCGTTCAGACGCTTGCCGTCGAAGAACACATCGCCGGAATCCGGCTGCTCAAAGCCGCCGATGATGCGCAGTGTGGTCGTTTTGCCGCAGCCGGACGGACCGAGCAGGGTCACAAACTCGCGGCGCTTGATGGACAGCGAAATGCCGCGCAGCACAGGCGTTCCGTCAAATTCTTTTTTCAGGTTTTGCAGATCGACCAGATTTTGATTCAATCCTCATCACTCTCCCCAAACAGTCAGCAGCCCCAAACCGAGCGGGTCAGGCTCTGTTTGGGGTCGCGCTATATCTATATTGTAGCAAATAATTTTTATCATATAAATAGTATAGGGAAATGCCGTAAAAGTCAAGGTGATACGCATATTCTGCTCGCAAAAAAGCAGGGAAATTCGAGGGGAGGATGCTCGATTTGGAGGATTTGCCAGCTTCGTTATGTAAAGCGTACAAGCTGAAATAGTTTGATTTGTACACTTTGCAAACGGATACTGTTGAATATGCACAAAAAGATAACGCTTCAATTGGTGAAGATTCATAAATTATGGCTCTTGTAACAGAGGCGGTTATCGTGTATTATAATACCTGTGATCAGGAAATGATCCAAACACAAAAACGCAATTTAGTCATTAACTTTTAAGGAGTTGTATATATCATGATGAAGGGTTTCTTTAATGGTCTGGTAAGCGCACGCATGATGGAGCTGGATAACGGCCGTTCTTTCTCTAAGGCTCGCAAGGCTGAGCGCACTGCTAAGTAAGCGGTAATCAAACCAAATTTATAAAGGCTTCCCGGAACAGATGGCGGGAAGCCTTTTTCTTTGTGTGACAGGATTGTGTTGGCTTTTACCGATAGAATGTGGTACACTTAAAAACATACGGTATTCAGGGGTAAAGGGGATAGGACGTTGCAGTTTATCAAACGGTTTCGGGTAGGTCAGCGCGCCATCAAGACTGCGGTATCGGTCGGTCTGGCGCTTGCACTGGCGATGGTGCTGGGTTCCAGCCTGCCTATTTTTGCAGCCATCGGTGCCATTTCGGTGATGAGCCGTACCTGGGTGGATTCGCTCAAGGAGAGCCTCAATCAGATAGCGGGTACATTTCTCGGCTATCTGATCGCATGTGTGTTTGTTACCGTGCTGCCCAATCCAACGTTTTTCGTATGGATGGCGCTCGGCGTGCTGTGTGTGATTTCGCTGTGTATCGGTCTCAAGCTGAATTTTGCGATTCCGCTGGCGAGCATCGTGTTTGCGGATGTGTGCCTGTATACCGGCGGAGATTCAATCGTGTATGGCTTCCACCGCTTCACGGATACGCTGGTCGGTCTGGTGGTGGCGCTGCTCGTCAATGTGGTAATACGGCCGTATAACAACCGCCAGAAGATCATCAATACGATGGATGAGATTCAGAAAATGTTTCTGCCGCTGCTGCAGTCGCGTGTGCTCGAGCATCGTTATCCGGATCTGACGCCGCTGACTGAGAAAATGACCTCGCTTGCGTCCGAGCTGCGTATTTTCGAGAAGCAGCCGGTAGCGCTGTGGCAGCATGCCGTGCGTGTTGCCGCCCGACGGCAGGAGGCCGCCTATCTGCGCGGCTGCGAGCAGCTGCTTGCCAAAATGTGCGGTGAGCTGGCGGCGCTGTGCAATATGGACTCCAATCCGGCGCCCGGAGAGGAGAGTATAGAGCGATTGGAGGCACATGGTCTTACCGCGCCGGAAAACCTTAAGGATTACTGCCGGTGCTCGCCGATGGATGCACAGGTTATGGATTTTCATATCGGCAATCTGCTCGATGCGTATGATTTTCTGACCGCGTTTCATCATGTGTAAAAATATACCGCAGGTGCACGAACTGTTAAAATCGTGCACGCTGCGGTGTTTTTATAGTCATACAGCGCATAGACAAAATACGCCTTAATCTGCTATACTGTTGTTTAAGGATATATACACGCTGTTTTTGTATGGCGGTCAGCCCTTTCTTTCCCCGCGGTCTGCGGTGGAAAGGAGGTGGGCGCAGATGAAGAAGAAAGCACTTCAGCTTTTTATTTGTGCGGTCATTGTACTGTACATTTTCTTCGTAAAAGCGCGATGACCGCTCGGCTGGTCCCCGAACGGTCATTAGCATAAAACTTTTGATTCGATAAAGGGCTGACTGCATAGACAGCGTCCCTGTATATCCATAGTATACCGCGGAAAGCGCTGTTCGTCAAGATGGTGCTCTCTGCGGTGTATTTAATTTTGCGGAAAGCTGTGGTCTGCACCAGTCGGCTTGACTTCTCCTCACAAAATGGTTATAATAAAATCACTATAATCGTTATTTATGCGATGACGCAGGAAAAGTAACCGGCTCGCCTTGCGCGAAAGAGAGAAGCTCCTCGGCTGAAAGGGCTTTGCGCGGGAAACGGTGAAGTGCGCCTGCTGAGCAACAGGGTCAAACGCCCTGCGGGAAGTGCCCGTTACCGCACTGCACGAGCGAAAAATCGGAGTGGAACCGCGTTTGTACGCCTCCCGAGGGAAGAATATCCCTTGGGAGGCTTTTTTATTCCCGAAACTCCGCATAGCTTTCCTGAAAACCATCAAAAGGAGATAAAAATCATGAAACTCTACAACACGCTGACCCGTCAGAAGGAGGAATTCGTTCCGATCACGCCGGGCGAGGTAAAGATGTATTCCTGCGGTCCGACGGTATACAACTATTTCCATGTCGGCAACGCACGTCCGTTCATCATTTTCGATCTGCTGCGCCGTTACTTCGAGTACCGCGGCTACAAGGTTGAGTTCGTTCAGAACTTCACCGACATTGACGACAAGGTAATCAACAAGGCGAACGAGGAAGGCGTGGACTTCAACACCATCGCTGAGCGTTATATTAAGGAATATTTCGTTGATGCACAGGGTCTGGGCGTCAAGAAGGCGACCGTGCACCCGCGTGCGACCGAGACCATGGACGCTATTATTGATATTGTTGAGCGCCTGATCGAGAACGGTCACGCTTACGTTGCTGAGAACGGCGACGTATACTTCCGCACCAAGTCCTTCCCTGAGTATGGCAAGCTGTGCCACCAGCCGATGGAGGAGCTGCAGGCCGGTGCCCGCATCTCGGTCGGCGAGGTAAAGGAAGATCCGATGGACTTCGCGGTCTGGAAGGCTGCAAAGCCGGGTGAGCCGGCTTGGGATACGCCGTGGGGCAGCAAGGGCCGTCCGGGCTGGCATATTGAGTGCTCGGCTATGGCGAACAAGTACCTCGGCAAGACCATCGACATCCATTCCGGCGGTCTTGATCTGATTTTCCCGCATCACGAGAACGAGATCGCACAGTCCGAGTGTGCAAACGGCTGCACCTTTGCGCATTATTGGCTGCACAACGGCTTCCTGACCATCGACAATGAGAAAATGTCCAAGTCCAAGGGCAACTTCTTCATGGTCCGCGACGCAGCAAAGCAGTTCGGCTATGAGACCATCCGCATGTTCATGCTGAGCGCGCACTACCGCACTCCGCTTAACTACTCCGCTGAGTCGCTTGAGATGAACAAGGCCTCCCTTGCCCGTCTGTACGAGGCCCGCAATAATATGGAGTTCCGCATCGAGAAGGCATCCGGCGACACCATGACCGCCGAGGAGACCGAGAAGCTGGAGGCTCTGAAGGGCTACAAGCAGAAGTTCATCGACGCAATGGATGACGACCTGAACACCGCAGACGCACTGTCCGCCATCTTCGAGTTGACCCGTGAGATCAACGCGTACAACGGCTCTCATCAGGATGCCACCAAGGCATTCCTGACCGCAGCGCATGATCTGTTCATGGAACTGACCGGTGTACTCAATCTGGTGCAGAACCGTGACGATGCGGTTGATCCGGACGCAGAGAAGATCGAGGAGCTGATCGCACAGCGCGCCGCAGCTAAGAAGGAGAAGAACTTCGCTGAGGCAGACCGTATCCGCGGTGTGCTGGCTGATATGGGCGTTACCATTAAGGATACCCGTCAGGGCACGCAGTGGAGCCGCAATTAAATCGCAAATCCTGACTATTTGATAGAGAAAGTCCTCTGTTCGTGTGTGGATAGAGGACTTTTTGCGTGTTTCCGCACTGGCAGAGCATCTTGCTGACGCAGCCCGCGTGTGCCGGTCAACCGGTGCTAAGGCAACACTGCAGGCGACTTTTTCGCTTCAAATTGATAAAATCTTTGCACGCTGCAAATAAAAATCTTGCGTGATATCAGGATGAACAAGCGGAAAACCTGCAAAAAAGCGGTTTTTGTCGGTTTATACAAGTGTCGTTGATTGACATTTTTGCAGGATTGCGGTACAATATATTCATTATCTAATTTATTGGGACGGAAAGGAGAAGGCGGAATGACGATTCAGCCTGATTATGTAAAGGAAGAACTTTTGCATGAACTGAGTGAGAGCTTTCGTATGCACAACCAGCTCCCACCCGATCTGTTTACGCGCTACCGCATCAAGCGCGGCTTGCGTAACGCGGACGGTACCGGTGTTCTGGTCGGTGCTTCTCATCTGGGCAATGTACACGGTTATATCGTCAACGAGGGCGAGCGTGAGCCGATCGAAGGCCGCCTGACCTATCGCGGATATAATGTATATGACCTGATTCACGGTCTGGAGCAAGAAAACCGCTTCGGCTTTGAGGAAATCGGTTATCTGCTCATGTGCGGCAAGCTGCCGAGCCGCCGTCAGCTGGCGGAATTTCAGCATACCATTGGTCTGGAGCGTGCCCTGCCGGACAACTTCACCGAGGATATGATCATGCGTGCGCCGAGCCGCGACATCATGAACAAGCTGGCAAGCGCAACGCTGGCACTGTATTCTTATGATACGAATCCGGATGAAACCACGGTCGAGAACATCATGCGTCAGGGCATCAGCCTGATGGCCAAGTTCCCGGTTATCATTTCGCACGCATATCAGGCAAAACGCCGCTATTTTGATAATGATTCCATGTTCCTGCATGTGCCGGATTCAAACCGTTCGACTGCAGAGAATATTCTGCACCTCATCCGTCCGACCGGCGAATTCAACGATGACGAGGCTAAGCTGCTTGACCGCTGTCTGATCCTGCACGCCGAGCATGGCGGCGGTAACAACTCGTCTTTCACCGTGCGTGTTACTTCTTCGTCCGGTACGGATACCTATTCGGCGATCGCGGCTGCGGTTTCCTCGCTGAAGGGCCCGCGCCACGGCGGTGCAAACCTGCGCGTCGTCAAGCAGTTTGAGGAGATGAAGGAGAATATCCACAACTGGAAGGATGAGACCGAGGTCGGCAATTATCTGCGTAAGATTTTGAATAAGGAAGCCGGTGACGGCTCCGGCCTGATCTACGGCATGGGCCATGCGATTTACACCTTGAGCGACCCGCGTGCCGTTGCACTGAAGAAGGCCGCTCGTCCGCTGGCGGAAAAGACCGGCTATTCGGACGAAATGGACCTGATCGAGCTGGTAGAAAAGCTGACGCCGAGTGTCTTTGCCGAGATCAAGGGCAGCGACAAGCCGATGTGCGCGAATGTCGATATGTATTCCGGCTTTGTCTACAAAATGCTCGGACTGCCCAAGTCGCTGTATACGCCGCTGTTCGCTACCGCGCGTATCGTCGGCTGGATGGCACATCGCCTTGAGGAAGTTACCACCGGCGGTAAGATCATCCGTCCGGCGTATAAGCCTGTTGCGAAGAATGTCGAGTACGTTAATATTGATGAGCGGAATGACGGTCCGATCAACGACTGATTTTTAAGGCAATACCGCATAATTGAACAAGAGCGATTTGCGAGCAAATTTTGCGTGCTGACAAGGCGCGGTTTTGCGGTAATACTTGATGTATTGCCGTGAAATCTCGGCAGCGCGGACGGAACTCGCGCAAGGAACCGAAGCCAAAGTCAGGACATAAAATTTCCGCAAAGCGCCGCAGCTTTAATTGTGCGGTGTTGCCTTAATTTTTAGTTTTTTTGAAAAAAGTGTTGACAACCTGCTCTATATGCGTTATACTAAATGAGCTTGGTCAAAGACAGCTGGCGCCGCAAGGCTTAAATAGCGATTTGTTCGCCGCCCGCCGAGGTCAACACGGACATGTTATTATCATATTTGATTATGTTTTCTGTGTACCCTCCCTGTGTCTTTGCACCGGGAGGGTACTTTTATTTTACAGGAGGTGAAAATGATGCCGAACGCAAAGATTCTGGAAGAGAAGAAGGCTCTGGTCGCTTCCCTGGTAGAGAAGATCAAGAATTCTCCGGCAGGTGTACTGGTCGACTACAAGGGCATCAACGTAGAGGATGATACCAAGCTCCGCAAGCAGCTCCGTGAAGCTGGCGTTGAGTATGCTGTCATCAAGAACACTCTGATCCGCTTTGCAGCTAAGGAACTGGGTTTTGACGAGCTGGATGCGTGCTTGCACGGTACCACCGCTCTGGCAATCTCCACCACCGACGACGTTGTCGCTCCGGCGAAGATCCTGGCTGACTTTGCTAAGACCCACGAGAACTTCACCCTGAAGGCTGGTTACCTGGAAGGTAAGGCCATCGGTGAGGACGAGGTCAAGAAGCTGGCTGCTATGCCGAGCAAGGAAACCCTTATCGCTCAGGTACTGTACAGCTTCAACTACCCCATTATGCAGCTCGCTATTGCTTGCGATGCTATCGTTAAGAAGGCAGAGGGCAATGAGGAAATGAAGGTTGCTGAACTGGTAGCCCCGAAGGAAGCTGCAGCAGAAGAAGCTGCTGAGTAATTTCCCCGCACTGACTGATTTATTCGGTCAGGAACACATTTTAACTTAAAAATTATCTAAAATTGGAGGTTTAATCCCATGACTGTTGCTGAGATTATGGAAGCTGTAAAAGAGCTCAAGGTTATGGAGCTCTCTGAGCTGGTAAAGGCTCTCGAGGAAGAATTTGGTGTATCCGCTACGCCGGTAGCTGTTGCAGGTGCTGTAGCAGGCGGCGACGGCGCAGCTGCTGCTGACGCTAAGACCGACTTCGACGTAGTTCTGGTTGACGCTGGCTCTTCCAAGATCAACGTTATCAAGGCTGTTCGCGAGATCACTGGCCTGGGCCTGAAGGAAGCTAAGGAGAAGGTTGACACCGCTCCGCAGACCATCAAGGAGGCTGCTCCGGAGGCTGAGGCTAACGAGATCAAGGAGAAGCTCGAGGCTGCTGGCGCTAAGGTTGAGCTGAAGTAAGGTTTCCTTACCGAACCAACTGCTTGCAATCAAGCAATTCCAAAGACGCAGAGTGTTTGCTCTGCGTCTTTTTCTATGCCAAAATTTCCGTCAGTCAGTGGTGACAAACCCGAAATTGTGCGGTATAATAAAATAGAATAATAATGTGGACAAGAAGGAGAATCTCATGCCGAAATTAGGACTTATTTCGCTCGGCTGCGCGAAAAACCTCGTGGACAGCGAGCACATGCTGGCCCGGCTGCGGGACGCAGGCTGGGAGATCACCGAGGATATGACCGAAGCAGACGTTGGCGTTGTCAACACCTGCGGCTTCATCGAAGCCGCTAAGACCGAGGCTATCGAAACCATTCTGGAGACCGCCCAGAATAAGCAGACCGGCAATATGAAGGGCTTGGTCGTGACCGGCTGTCTGGTGCAGCGCTATGCTGACGAGATGCGCGCTGAGCTGCCCGAGATCGACGTATTCTGCGGAACGGGCAGCTATGATGACATCGTGGACGCGGCCAATGCGGCGCTCAAGGGGCAGCAGGCGGCGTACATGGCCGATATGACCTCTGCTGCACTCGACGGCAGCCGTGACCGCCTGACACCCTCGTACACCGCATACTTTAAGATTGCGGAGGGCTGCTCGAACACCTGCGCGTACTGTATCATCCCCAAGCTGCGCGGCCGTTACCGCAGCCGTGAGATGGCATCGCTGCTCGAGGAAGCGCGTGCGCTCTCTGACGCAGGCGTTAAGGAGCTGATCGTCATCGCGCAGGACATCACCAAGTACGGTATGGACCTGCCCGAGCATAAGCGTCTGCTGCCCGAGCTGCTCCGCGAGCTGTGCAAGATGGACTTTACCTGGATTCGTCTGCACTATCTCTATCCCGACCAGATTACGGACGAGCTGATCGACGTGATTGCGGATGAGCCGAAAATCGTAAAGTATCTGGATATTCCGCTGCAGCATGTCTCTAAGCGCATTCTGCGTGCCGTGCACCGTCCGGGTGACGGCGCGGAATTTACCAGGCTGATCGAGGATATGCGCGAGCGTATTCCGGGTCTTGTACTGCGTACAAGCCTGATCGTCGGTCTGCCGGGCGAGACCGAGGACGAGTTTGCCGAGCTGTGTGAGTTCCTGCAGAATGTCGGCATTGAGCGTGTCGGTGTGTTCGAGTATTCGCCGGAGGAAGGCACGGAGGCCGCAGAGCTGCCCGACCAGATCGACGACGAGACCAAGCAGAACCGCCGTCTGATCGTCGAAGAGCTGCAGTCCGGTGTGCTCGACGACTACAATACCTCCCGCCACGGTGAGGTCATGCAGGTGCTCTGCGAGGGCTTTGACGAGGAGCAGGGCCTGTGGTATGGCCGTACCTACGCGGATTCGGTCGAGGTAGACGGCCACGTCTACTTTGACGCGGCGGATAACGAACCGGCGGAAGGCGAGTTCGTGTCCGTTCTCATCACCGAAAGCCTTGGACCCGACCTACTCGGTGTCCGTCAGAAGGAGGCATAATTTCCTATGACAACCGCAAATAAAATCACGCTGACCCGCATTGCGATGATTCCGTTTTTCATCTATTTTGCGGCGCAGCCCATGCTGATCATCGATGAGACCCGGTATCTCGCCGCGTTCCCGACCAGCACGGTCATCGCGCTCGTGCTGTTCTGCGTGGCATCGTTCACGGATTTTCTGGACGGCTATGTGGCGCGAAAGTACAATCAGGTGACGGATTTCGGCAAATTTGTCGATCCGCTGGCCGATAAGCTGCTCGTAGCGTCCGCGCTCATCCTGTTCGTAGAGCAGAAGGCGATGGCAGGCTGGATGGTCTGCGTTATCCTCGCGCGTGAGCTGATCATCACGTCTCTGCGCGTGGTTGCAGCCAATAAGGGCGTTGTTATGGCCGCAACGTGGACGGGCAAGGTCAAGACCTGTGTGCAGATTGGCGGCATCATCGTCATTTATCTGTATTATATCATCATGGGTGCGCTGGCAAACGGTATCGCTTTCGCGGACGGCGATGGTGTTACCGCTGTTATGTTCATCCCTCATGCGGATGGTATGCCGCTGCTGCTGACCATCGTCGGCTGGGTGGTAACGCTGGTTACCATTTACTCCGGCTATGATTATCTCAAGAAGAACTGGGATCTCATCAAGGACGGCGCGGTAAAGGCAAAGTAAAACCGCATACTGTTTCAGCCTCAGAGGTGCACTTCGGTGCACCTCTTTTTTATATTTCCTCTGGTGCGGGAACAGGATAAATGTGAAAATATTCTTATTTTGAAAGACTTTTCTACGCTAAATCGGTATTCGTTCAAGGTGTGCAAACGCACACATCCGGCTCTGTGCAAGCTGTACAAGAGGGGAAATAAAAGAGTAATTTTTGTATAGAACAGAGTTACGCAGTGCATTGTGACATAACCCATTCGCGGCTATAATATAGTCAAACAAACGAAAACACCGAAAGTTAAAACAAAACAAAAACTTCTGGTAAATCGTGAAAAGAGTATGTCTAAGACTTAAATGTCAAGGAGGAAATTATCATGAAAGAAATCCGTATTGGTCTGGTAGGTTCCGGCTGGATGGGCAAGGCTCATTCCTCTGCACTGGCTGACGCTGAGATGCTGTTTGGCCCTGACTACGGCACCGCATCCTTCGAGATCGTAGCTGACGCTAACGAAGAGGCTGCAAAGTCCGCTCAGAAGAAGATCGGCTTCAAGCGCATCTCCACCGATTGGCACGATGTAGTTACCGACCCGAACGTAGACCTGGTTGATATCGCTACCCCGAACGCTTTTCACTATGTAGTTGCTAAGGCTGCCCTGGAGAACGGCAAGAACGTATACTGCGAGAAGCCGCTGTCCATCTCCGCTGAGGAGTCCAGAGAGCTGGCTGAGCTGGCTGCCAAGAAGGGCGTAGTCAACTACGTTGGCTTCAACAACACCCAGAACCCGGCAAACGCTTACGTTCGTGAATTGGTTCAGTCCGGCGCTCTCGGCAAGATCATGCGCTTTACCGGCACCTACGATCAGGACCAGCTGCTCGACGAGTCCCTCCCGATTACCTGGCGCCACATCAACAAGCTGGCTGGCTGCGGTGCTCTGGGCGACCTCGGTTCCCACCTGCTGTCCATTTCTCAGTTCATCATGGGCGACATCACCAAGGTAAACGCAGTTGCTACCACCGTATTCCCGAAGCGTCCGAAGTCTGCAGGCTCCACCGAGATGGTTGATGTTGAGAACGAAGACATCATGACCTTCATGGCTGAGTATGCTAACGGCGCTATCGGCCAGATTGCTTGCTCTCGTGTTGCTACCGGCCGCAAGAACTACCTGACCTACGAGATTCAGGGCACCAAGGGTTCTGTTCGTTACGATCTGGAGCGCATGGGCGAAGTTCAGGTTTACTTCCAGTCTGACAACGAGCGCGACCGCGGCTTCCGCACCGTACTGCTCAACCCGCTGATGAAGGGCTACTCCGCATTCCAGCCGGCAGGCGGTATCTCCATCGCTTACAACGACATGAAGATCCTCGAGGTTCACGCTCTGTTCGACGCTATCACCAATGGCGCTGACTATGTAACCGACTTCGAGTTCGGCTACAAGATCGACCGCACCGTAGCTGCTGTTATCGAGTCCTCCAAGACTCACGAGTGGGTTGACGTTAAGTAAGTTGTCCGCTTACATCAATTAAAACATAATGCCGAAACGGTCTCCGGCGGGAGCGATCCCGCCGAGATCGGAAAGGCGTAACATTTTCCTGAATAATTTGACAGGGAGGATATAATTATGGCTATCAAGATTGGTATTGCACCGGACTCCTGGGGTGTATGGTTCCCGGCAAGCGATCCGAACAATGCAAAGCAGCCCCAGTGGTGGCGCTGCCTGGACGAAATGAAGGTTGCCGGCTACGAGGGCTGCGAGATTGGTCCGTGGGGCTACATGCCGAACGACGATCCCAAGGTGCTCAAGAACGCAATGGACGCACGCGGCCTGACTCTGGTAGGCGCTACCGAGGGCGGCAACTTCCTTGATGACGCGGCTGTTGAAGGCATGCTCAAGGACATCGACGATATCTCCAAGCTGCTGAAGGCTTTCCCGAGCGCAAAGTATATCGTTCTGCTGCCTCCGATGTACACCAACCTCGCTACCGGTGAGCTGGAGATGAACCCGGAGCTGACCGACGAGGAGTGGGCTACCTACTGCAAGAACGTGCAGAAGTGCGCGGACCGCTGCGCAGCGAACGGCTTTATCGGTCTGTTCCACCCGCATGTTGACAGCCACGTTCAGACTGAGGAGCAGATCGAGCGCTTCCTGAACGACACCAATGTAGATCTGTGCTTCGATACCGGTCACCATGTATACGGCGGCGGCGAGCCGATTTCCTTCTACAAGAAGTGGGCGAAGCGCATTCCGTACATCCACTTCAAGGACTGCGATCTGGCAGTCAAGGCTAAGATGGACGAAAACAAGTGGTCTTTTGCCAAGGCTGTTACCGAGGATATCATGGTTGAGCCGGGCAAGGGCAGCATTGACTTCGCTGCAATGCATAAGGCACTCGACGAGTGCGGCTACGACGGCTGGTGCGTCGTAGAGCAGGACCTGTTCCCGGTAAAGTCCTTCGACGTACCGCTCGAAAAGGCGACCATTGGTCGTGAGAACCTCCGCAAGGCGGGTTTCTAATGAAATAGTAATCGCAATACCCATTTTACAATCGCATCTACACTATTCCCGTTTTCATTATTTTGTTATCCGGTCCCTCTTGAATTTCATCCAACAGAAAATCAAGAGGGACTGCTGATAAAGAGTACACGCAAGTGTGAAATACACAAGCGTAAAAGGGCGCTGAGAGAGCAGGTCCCGGAAAAAAGAGAGGAGAAAAATTATGAATAAGAAGAGAGTGTTAGCGATGTTGCTGGCAGGCGCGATGGCATTGTCGATGACCGCATGCGGCGGCAATTCTGCCTCGACCGATGGCAGCAGTAATGACGGTGGCGCATCCGCTTCCGGCGGCAGCTACAAGGTCAGCGTTATCCTGAAGACCCTGGCGGCCGAGTACTGGCAGTATGTAAAGTCGGGCGCTGAGGACTATGCTTCCGAGCATTCGGACAAGGTTACGGTAGAGGTTAAGGGGCCAAGCTCTGAGACAGCGTTCGACGAAATGCAGAACATGATCGAGACCGACCTCAGCTCCGGCAGCTATGACGGCGTTATTATCTCTCCGCTGCAGTCGGATACTGCGGCGCAGCTCGTCAGCGGCACCAAGCTGCCGATTGTTGCTATCGACACCAACTTCACGGCACCGGAGGTTAAGTCCTTCGTAGGTACCGGCAACGAAGCTGCTGCCAAGAAGGGCGGCGAGGCTGCTGTAGAGGCTGCCAAGGCTGCCGGCTGGACCGATATCAAGTGCATTGAGATCGCAGGCGTACAGGGCGACCAGACCAACACCGCTCGCATGAACGGCTACAAGGCTGGCGTTGAAGAAGCAGGCGGCACCTTCCTGAGCGACGAAGTACAGTACGCAGACGCAACTGCTGACCGCGCTACCACCGCTATGGAAGCTATCATGCAGACACATCCGGAAGGCATCGCAATCATTTGCGCAAACAACGACGATATGGCTATGGCAGCAGCCCGTGCAGCGCAGGGCCATGACGCATACAAGAACACCATCTTCCTCGGCTTCAATGGTGACCGCGCTGCTTGTGAAGCAATCCTGGCCGGCCAGATGACGATGTCTGTCGCCCAGATGGCTTACGAGATGGGCTACAAGGCTGTTGAGACCATGGTTCAGGTTCTGGACGGCGAGACCGTTGACGAGTTCGTTGACTCTGGTTCTGACGTAGTTACCCCGGACAACGCGCAGGAGCGCCTGGATACCCTGAAGACGCAGCTCCACTAAGAAAACTGCATTCCGCACAAACGCAGATTGTGCGATAATGTTCACGCGTAAAAGATCCTCTCTCCGGATCGGCAGGAAAACGCTCCAACGTTCTGCCAATCCGTAATGGATAAACGCAAATTTCAAAGATCCTTTCTCTCATTCTATTTCTCTATATGGTGGTGCCCCCTGCTCCTGCCCAAGCAGGATTAGGGGGCATTGCTATGGAATGAAGTTGGATGAGATAGACAAAATTAGCAATTCTATACGGATTATCCTGCAGACTGCAGAGAAAAAGAGGGACACGCTGCTGAAAACACCCATGGCAGCGTATTTACACAGCAAACAAGAGGGGTTTAAAAAATGGTATTTACACTGGGTTCATTTGTGCTTGTCACTGTAGCGGTGGCATTCGTAAGCTGGCTTAAAACCAAGGGAACGGACGAGACCAGCAAAGACGGTTACTTCCTTGGAGGCCGAAGCCTGAGCGGTCTGGTTATCTTTGGTTCTCTGATGATGACCAACCTTTCTGCGGAGCAGCTGGTAGGCCGCAACGGTCAGGGCTATGCAGCCGGCATGACTGCAATGGGCTGGGAGACCATGTGCCCGATCGCATTGACGCTGATGGCACTGTTCTTCATCCCGAAGTATTTCAAGCTCGGCATTTCCACTATCCCGGAATTTCTGGAAAGCCGCTTTGACCGCGCAACCCGCGTCATTGTATCGTTCATTTTCCTTGTCGCTTATATTGTAACCATGCTGCCGCTGGTGCTGTACGCAGGCTCGGTAGCGATGGAGCGTATCTTCGGCATTACCGCACTGATGGGCGGCAACCGTTTCATGGCAACCACCGTAATGTGCGTTGCACTCGGCATAATCGGCGGTATCTATGCAATCTTCGGCGGCTTGAAGGCCGTAGCCGTATCGGACTCTCTGAATGGCATTATCTTTATCATCGGCGCGGTCATCCTGATCCCGGTTCTGGCATTTATTGCACTGGGCGACGGCAGCATCGCAGAAGGCATCCGCATTTTCGCTACATCCTCTCCGGAGCACCTGAATGCAATCCAGCCTGCTGACGCACAGCCGCCGTACATTCCGTGGCCGATGATCGTACTTGGCTGTGGTATCAACCACATCTCTTACTGGTGCACTAACCAGTCCATCATGCAGCGCGTACTCGGCGCTAAGAACCTGAAGGAAGCACAGAAGGGCTCTCTGCTGACCGGTCTTACCTGCGTATTCTGCCCGATCTTTCTGGTAGCGCCCGGCGTTATCCAGTTCATCCGTGACGGCGGCGTACTGACCGACTTCGATATGGCGTACCCGTCTCTGATCAAGGACATCCTGCCGACTCCGGTACTGGGCTTCTTTGCAGCAGTCATGTTCGGTGCGATCCTGTCCTCCTTTAACTCGGTACTGAACAGCTCCATGACGCTGTTTACTCTGGACATCCTTCCGGTTATCTCCAAGAAGAAGCGCACGGACGCGCAGCTGATCACCATGGCAAAGCGTTTCGGCATCGTGCTGTGTCTGGCATCCATTATTATCGCACCGTTCCTGCTGTATCTGCCGGCCGGCATCAGCACCTTCCTCAACCAGATGTGGGGTTACTACGGCGTTCCGGTTCTGGCCATCGTTGTTATGGGTATTCTGGCGCCGCGCATGCCGAGCTTCGCACCGAAGGCTGCCATCATTGTCCATATCGTATGCTATGGCCTGATGATGAACCTTCTGCCGTTCCACTTCCTGTACTTTGAAGTAGGCGCATTCGTAATTGACCTGATCCTGATGGCGATTCTGACCAAGGCTGCACCGCGCAAGGAAGCCTATGTACTGCCTGATCTTGAGGTTGTTGATATGACCCCGTGGAAGTACCGCAAGCCGGTCATTGCAGTTACGTTCATCCTGCTGGTTGGCATTTATGTGCTGTTCTCTCCTCTGGGTCTGGGCGGCTAAAGGCTTCGCCTCGATTGAAATCACGGTTTCAATCGAATTTCGACGAAAAACCGCGTCCTGCGGACACATTTTTTCGTCCCTTGTATAAAAAGGCAGGCGCTATCCTTGCGCGACTTCTCGGTCGCGCTGCGCGTACACGCCCCGCCTTTTTATGAATTTGCTTCGCAAATTCGATTGAATGCGTGCTACCGCACGAAGCACATTGCGGACAGCCGGAATTACGATTTACAAGAAGAAAAGACAGACCGTTTTGCGGTCTGTCTTTTTTGTGCGTTTAGAAGGAAATTGCCCGGAACGCCGTTGGTGAAATATCCGTTTCCTGCCGGAATGCCCGCGCAAAGTGCGACGCACTGTTGAAGCCGCAGTCCTCGGCAATCTGCTCAACGGTCAGGTCACTGGACAGCAGCAGACGCTTGGACTGACGCAGACGGTACTGCAGCAGATACTCATGCGGCGTACAGCCGACGTATCGCTTGAAGCTGCGGATAAAGTGGGATTTGCTGATGCCGCACATCTCGGCAAGGTCGTTCAGCGAAATGTCATCGGCAAAATGACCGTGAATGTACGCCAGTGCCGGTGCAAGCAGCTCGCTGATGACGGTGGTTCGCACGGTCTGCGATGCCAGACCGCCCAGAATGCTGTGGACGGCAATGGAAATCTGGTGCTCGTTCATGGAGGCAAACTGCGTGCTCATGCCGTACTGCGCCGAGTGCACAACCGTGCGGAACTGGTCCTTGAGCGACAGCATCGGCTGCTTTTCGTGCACAAGGCCAAAGCGCTCGGTCAGATATTCGGTGTACTGCTTGCTGCTTGCACCGTTGAAGTGAAACCAGTAGAAGTCAACCTTGTCCGGACACCAGTAGCAGTGCGGCTTGCGGCAGTCGAACAGCGCTATTTCGCCCTCATGCGCCTCAGCGGTCATACCGTCTGTGCGGATGCAGAGCGAACCGCTGTTGATGTAGATCAGCAGGTATTGGTCAATGCTGTTTCGTTCGATCCGGTAATCTCTGTTACAGATGAACTGACCGAACTGCGGGCAGTAATACAGCGCGCTTTTCGCAAATTCGGACGGCAGTGAGAAGTCCATGAAGGATGGGGTCAGTACGCCGGTATCTACAATTTGCATAAAATCCCTGCTTTCATTTGTTCTCGATAGCGATGAGATACAGGGGGCGGCTGCTGCACAGCCTTCCCTTCGCAGCTGTTACGCTTATTGCGCTGCCTTTGTCACAGGCGGTTTTACTCCGCCAGCTTATAAATCTCGATGATAGCCTGTTCATCAAGTGCGGAATAGCTCTTGACCGGACCCTTGACCGTGCGGACGGTATTCGCTGCCAGCTGTGCGTAATTTTCCGGCTTGATGCCCAGCTGCGTCAGATGCGTCGGCATGCCGATCTCCTCAAAGAAGCGCTTCATGGTCAGGATGCCTTCGCGCGCGGTGCGCTCGGGATGATGGAAATCCATCTCCACGCCAAATACGCGGTTCGCCAGCTGAGCAAAGCGCGGAAAATCGTTCTTCATTTCGTACAGCGCCCAGGCAGGGAACAGCACGGACAGACCGGCACCGTGTGCAATCTCATCGCGGAACGCGGACAGCTCATGCTCGAGCTTATGCACCGGGAACAGGCGCTTGCGGCCGCAGCCGGTGTAATCGTTATGTGAAACGCTGCCCGCCCACATCAGGGAAGCGCGGGCTTCGTAGTCGCGCGGATTAGCGATTGCCCGGCGGCCGGCATCGCGCACGGCAATGAGCAGACCCTCGGCAATGCGGTCGGTAATGTCGCTTTCGCCGCCTTCCGGCGTGAGGTAACGCTCGAGCGTGTGCATCATGATGTCCACAATGCCGCAGCCGGTCTGGAATTTGGACACGGTATAGGTGTTCTCCGGATCAAGGAAGCTGATGAGCGGACGGTTGGTCTCGCTCGTGATACCGCGCTTCTCCTTGGTCTCCTCGTTGGTGAGTACGCAGGAGTTGCTGCTTTCCGAGCCAGAGGCTGCCAGCGTCAGCACAGTGCCGACCGGCAGCGTGGTATCCGGCTTTGTGCCGGTGGATGCAAACTGCCACGGATCGGTTTTGGTGGCAACGCCCATGGCGATGGCCTTTGCCGAGTCGATTACCGAGCCGCCGCCGACTGCCAGTACAAAGTCGATGCCCTCTCGCTCTGCCAGTGCAATGCCCTTGCGGACAAGCGATACCTTCGGGTTCGGCGATACACCGCCCAGTTCAACAAAGGCAAGACCCGCCGCAAACAGGCTCTTTTCTACACGGTCCAGCAGACCGGTCGTGCGTGCGCTCGAGCCGCCGAAGTGCACTAAAATGCGGTGCACTCCCAGCTCTTTCAGACGCGGGCCGATCTGTTCCTCAATATCTTTACCAAATACAATCTCAGTCGTGGTGTGCAGATTAAAATTCAGCATTAGGCGTTCCTGCCCTTCCTATTAAAATAGTATGATTCTATTATATCGTTCCCCTTGCAAAAAGTCAAAAAATTCGATAAAATAGATAAATACGAAATCCGAATCGTGAGGAGTGAGAGCGTGTATTACAGTTATTCCGCCGCCCAGTGGCTGCTGGTTTTCTACCTGTACTGTATGCTCGGCTGGTGCTTTGAGTCCACCGTGGTCTCGGTAGGACAGCGCAGACTGGTCAACCGCGGCTTCCTGCGCGGCCCCATGCTGCCGATTTACGGCTTCGGCGCCGTGATCCTGCTGCATGTTTCTCTGCCGTTAAAGCAGCATCCGGTGTGGCTGTATCTGGCGAGCATGATCGCGGCGACCGTGTTTGAATACATCGTCGGCGTGGTGATGGAAAAGATATTCAAGGTAAAATACTGGGATTACTCCAAGCAGAGATTCCAGTTTCAGGGCTATGTCTGCCTGCGCTCGTCACTGTGCTGGGGCTTTCTCGGCCTGATCCTGACGAGCGTCATTCATCCGCCGATTGAAAAGCTGGTGCTCGGTCTGCCGTTTATCGGGTTGATTGTGATCGACGTTCTGTTTTCGGCGGCATTTATCAGCGATGTGATCGTATCCGTACGCAGCGCACTCGATCTCGCCAAGGTGCTCGAGGAACTCGACCGTCTGCGCGAGCAGGGAGCCGAGCTGCGTCAGCAGCTGTCCGAGACTGCGCTTGTCGGTCTGACCAACCTGTCCTACCGCGTGGAGGAAGCACACGGCGAGTTCACCGAGAAGGTGGGCGAGGCGAAGGCGCAGCTCTCCGAGAAAATAGATGATGCGAAGGAACAGCTTGCCGACGCGAAAGCGCAGCTCTCCGAAAAAATGGACGATGCGAAGGAACAGCTTGCCGCCGTGCATGAAATGCGCTCCGATGAGCGCAGGGCGCAGACCGCAGCTGCACGCGAGCAGCTGCAGGCTAAGCTCGACGAGCTGCAGCGCCGCTTTGACGAGCGGGCAGCCGCACTCGGCCGCACCCGCAAGAGCCTGCTGCGCGGCAACCCGACCGCCCGCTCCGAGCGTTACACTGAGGTGCTCGAACGGCTGAAAAAACGCCTCGATACACACACGCACCGGTAAAACGCAGCTAACTTTCTTATAAAACTACACAAAATGCACAAACTAATGCAAAATGCAGCAGGATATGCTTGCTGTTTCGTCAGTTTTTCACTTGCTAAAATACCCGTTTCGGGTGTATATTAGTAGTACCCGCTGAACCTATCATTTTACTCGGGTTTTCGCGTATCGAAAACCGCCTGTTCAGCTTGTATTTAAGACAACCTTTTTGGACAAAGAAAGGCAGATATACTATGGAAAAGAGATTCGTATATGCGGATAACGCGGCGACGACCCCGATGTCCGAAACTGCGTTCAACGCTATGAAGCCGTGGCTGACCGAGAACTACGGCAACCCGTCATCTCTGTACCGCATCGGCCGTGCGGCAAAGGAAGCGCTCAACGATGCGCGTACTGTTGTCGGCAAGTGCCTGAACGCGGCAGAGCCGGTAAACGAGAAGAACGACTATGCACCGGGTGAGATTGTATTCACCGGCGGCGGTTCGCAGGCGGACAACCTTGCGATTCGCGGCTTTATGCACGGTCCGTCCTCCAAGGGCCGCAAGCACATCATCACCTCCAAGATCGAGCATCATGCAGTGCTTTACACCTGCGAGGCGCTTGAGAAGGAGGGCTACCGCGTTACCTATCTGAATGTGGATAAGGAAGGCCGTGTAGACCTTGAACAGCTTAAAGCAGAGCTGTCCGAGGACACCGCACTGGTTTCTGTTATGGCGGCAAACAACGAGATCGGCACGATTCAGCCGATCAAGCAGATTGCTGAACTGGCACATTCGGTTGGCGCAAAGTTCCACACCGACGCGGTTCAGGCTGTCGGTCATATGCACATTGACGTGCAGGAGATGGGCATCGATATGCTGTCTCTGTCCGGTCATAAGTTCCGCGGTCCGCGCGGCACCGGCGTGCTGTATGTGAAGAAGGGCATCACCCTTGAGCCGCTGGTATACGGCGGCGGTCAGGAGCGCGGTCTGGTTTCCGGCACCGAGAATACCGCAGGCTGCATCGGTCTGGCAGCAGCGATGAAGGAGGCCGTTGAAGGTCTGGACGAGAAGATGGGATACGTTAAGAAGCTGACCGATAAGCTGGTTAAGGGCATTATGGAGAACATTCCGTACTCCCACTATACCGGCGATCCGGTAAACCGTCTGCCGGGCACCGCTTCGTTCGTCTTTGAGGCGATTGAGGGCGAGGGCCTGATCCTGCGACTGGATAACGCAGGCGTATGCGGCTCCACCGGTTCGGCATGCTCCACCGGTTCGCTCGATCCGTCTCATGTTCTGATGGCGATCGGTCTGCCGCACGAGATCGCGCACGGCTCTCTGCGCCTGACCCTGGGTGAACAGAACACCGAGGAGGACGTTGATTATATCATCGAGACGGTTACCGATGTTGTTAAGACCCTGCGCTCGATGAGCCCGGTTTGGGAGAACGGTCATCCTAACCTGACCGCTGCAACCGAGCTGCACGCACATTAAGATAAACGGAAACGTATCCCGTAGGGCGCGACGACTCGGCGCGCCGGGGTTGTCGCGCCCTACGATTGATTTTCCTGCAATATATTCATTTGATTGGACAAAAAGGAGATAGATTTTATGCAGTACAGTGAAAAGGTGCTCGACCACTTTACGCATCCGCGCAATGTTGGCGAGATTGAGGACGCAAACGGTGTCGGCGAGGTCGGCAACGCAAAGTGCGGCGATATTATGAAGATTTACCTCAAGGTGTCGGACGACGGCATCATCGAGGACGTTAAGTTCAAGACCTTCGGCTGCGGTGCAGCGATCGCAACCAGCTCGATGGCTACCGAGATGGTAAAGGGCAAGAGCCTGGAGGAAGCGCTCAAGCTGACCAACAAGGCCGTTGCTGAGGCTCTGGACGGTCTGCCGCCGGTAAAGATGCACTGCTCCGTGCTGGCAGAGGAAGCGCTGCGCTCTGCAATTTCCGACTATTACAAGCGTCTGGGCAAGGATCCGTCTGAGATTCTCGGCTGCGATGCAGACTGCGAGACCTGCCACAAGGCAGACTAACACGCATATTTCGCAAAAAATACGCATAACATTAGGGCAGATTGAGAAATCTGCCCTTTTGGTGTCTCAATAATTAAGAATGGAGAATTGAGAATTAGCGCTATCCTTGCGCAGACTTCAGTCGCGCTGCGCTGGTATCTTGCTTTGCGCAATTATTCAAATAACCGCCTTTACAGGCGAACTCCTCCATTTTCCATTATGAAAGGGAGGTGAACCTCTTGAACGAAATTACAAAAAGTATAACTTATCTAAAAGAATACAAACAGTTAAAACAAGCCGTTGATGAGGGCAAATCTCCGGTGCTGGCGGTCGGTCTATCTGCCATCCATAAGGCGCACCTCGCGGCGGCTCTGGGTCTGGACACCGGCCGTCCGGTGCTGGTGCTGACCGATGACGATAACGCCGCGAACCGCTTTGCCGCCGACCTGCGCGGCTTTGCCGAGCGTGACATTGTACAGCTGCCCTCTCGTGAGCTGGTGATGGCGGATGTAGTCGGTGTGTCGCGCGGCTACGAGCAGCGCCGTCTGGCAGCACTGGACGAGCTGACGGAAGCGCATTTTGCGGTTGCGTCCGTGCAGGCGGCAGCCCAGCGCACCATGCCGCCGGAGGCACTCAAGGCGGCAATCGTGTCGCTGGCCACCGGTGAAACCGCGCCGCTGGATGAGCTGGCACAGTCGCTCACGCGCGCAGGCTACGAGCGCTGTGTACAGGTCGAAGGCACCGGTCAGTTTTCCATTCGCGGCGGCATCCTCGATGTGTTTCCGCCGCAGGCGGAGCACCCGTACCGCGTGGAATTCTGGGATGATGAAATCGACTCGATCTCCACGTTCGACGTCGGCAGTCAGCGCCGATTGGAGCAGTGCGAGTGCCTGCGCTGTCTGCCGTGCATGGAATCCATTCCGGCACTGGCGAAGGGCGGTGCGGCAGGACTGGCAAAGGCTGTTCTGGCACTCACCTCGACCCGCCGAAAGAAGCAGCACGCGGATTTGCAGACTAACCTTGAACGGGACGCAGAACGTCTGTGCGAGACCGGTTCGCTGCCCGCAGCGGACAAGTATATGCCGCTCATTTATCCCGAAATGGCGACCGCGTTCGACTATCTGCCCGAAAATGCCATCGTCATCATCGAGGACACGCCGCGTCTGCGTGACGCTGTCCGCGATTTCCACGCGCGTGTAGCCGATGACGTAACCGCGCTGCTCGAGCGCGGCGAAATGCCGCCGAATCTGGGAGAATATGCGCTCGATTTTGTCGGCGTATGCAGCATGAAACGCCAGATTCTGCGTCTGGACAGCTTTCTCAACAATGTGGCCGAGCTGACGCCGCAGCATCTGGAAAACTTTATTGCCAACCAGATGAACGCCTACGGCGGCAATCTCGACATGGCGTCTGCCGACATCCGCAGCTACACCGAGCAGGGACGCGCGGTGGCGGTCGTGTGCGGCAGTGCGCTGCGCTGCCAGAACATGCTGGACGCGCTGACCGACACCGGTCTCAACGTAAAAATCAGCGACCTGCTGCCCAAGGGCGGCTGCGTCAACATCATGGAGGGCACGCTGTCTGCCGGTTTTGAGTATCCCGATCTCGGCCTTGTTGTCATGACCGAGGGACAGGTTCTTGCCCGGCGAAAGAAAACGCAGGTCAAGAAGTCCAACCGTGACAAGGTGAAGTCATACACCGACCTGACGCCGGGTGATCTGGTCGTGCATGAGCACCATGGTATCGGTCGGTTTATCGGCATGGAGCGCATGACGGTGGACGGTTCCGAGCGCGATTTCATCAAAATTGCGTTTGCGGGAACGGATTTTCTGTATGTTCCGGCGACTTCGCTCGACCTCATCTCCAAATACATCGGCGGCGGCGACAACGAGCGCGTGCGGCTGAACAAGCTCGGCGGTGTGGACTGGAGCAAGGCGAAAGCACGCGCCAAAGCGGCGGCAAAGGAGCTGGCCGAGGGTCTCATCAAGCTGTATGCCGAGCGCGCCAAGGTCAAGGGCTACGCCTTCCCGCAGGATGACGCGTGGCAGCGCGAGTTCGAGGAGGATTTCCCCTACGAGGAGACCGACGATCAGCTGCGCTGCATTGCCGAGATTAAGGACGATATGCAGTCCGACCGTCCGATGGACCGCCTGCTGTGCGGCGATGTCGGCTTTGGCAAGACCGAGGTCGCGCTGCGTGCCGTGATGAAGTGCATTCTCGCGGGCAAGCAGGCGGCGATCCTCGTACCGACGACCGTACTTGCGCGGCAGCATTATCTGACCGCGATGCAGCGTTTTCAGGGTCATCCCATCACGATCGAGCTGCTCACGCGCTACAAGACCGGCTCGGAGCAGACTGCGCTGCTCAAAAAGCTGGAGGCGGGTTCGGTCGATCTGGTTATCGGCACGCACAAGCTGTTCAACAAAAAGATCAAGTTCAAGGATCTCGGTCTGCTCGTCGTGGACGAGGAACAGCGGTTCGGCGTCGGGCACAAGGAAACGCTCAAGGAAATGAGCAAAAACGTGGATGTGCTCACGCTGTCGGCAACGCCTATCCCGCGCACGCTCAACATGGCGCTGTCCGGTATCCGCGATATGTCCTCCATCGAGGAGCCGCCGCAGAACCGTCATCCGGTGCAGACGTTCGTGCTTGAGCAGAACGACGGCGTGCTGCTTGATGCCATCCGGCGTGAGCTGGGACGCGGCGGGCAGGCGTACTACCTGCACAACCGTGTGGAGTCCATCGAGCGATGTGCGAACATGTGGCAGCAGCGGCTTCCGGATGCGCGAATCGGCATCGTTCACGGTAAAATGGGTCAGAAAGAGATTGCAAAGGTTATGAACGAGATGGCAGACGGCGAGATTGATATTCTGGTCTGCACCACGATTATTGAAACCGGTATTGACATTCCGAACGCGAACACGCTTATCATCGAGAACGCAGACAATATGGGTCTGGCGCAGCTGCACCAGATTCGCGGCCGTGTCGGTCGTTCGTCGCGCCATGCGTATGCGTACCTGTGCTATCGGCATGGCAAGGCGCTCAGTGAGATCGCGCAGAAGCGCCTGGGTGCGATTCGTGAGTTCGCGGCGTTCGGCTCGGGCTTCAAGATTGCCATGCGTGATCTGGAAATTCGCGGTGCCGGCAATGTGCTTGGTCCCGAGCAGTCCGGCCACATGATGAGCGTCGGCTATGATCTGTACCTCAAGCTGTTCGAAGAGGCTGTGCAGGAGGAGAAGGGCGAAACACCCAAGCCGCGTGTCGATTGTGCGGCCGAGCTGCTGATTTCTGCCAATCTTCCCGCCGATTATGTTGCGGATGCAGGTCAGCGTGTCGATCTGTACCGCCGTATCGCGCTCATCCGAACGGACGAGCAGCGCAGTGATATGCTCGATGAGCTGATCGACCGCTTCGGTGAGCCGCCTGCGGAGGCCATCGCGCTGCTGGATATCGCGCTGCTGCGTGCCAAGGCCAGCGAGCAGGGGATTGCGGAGATCAAGCAGCAGGACGGACGACTGCTGCTCACTTTCTCCGAGACCGATTTCGCGCGCCTGTCCGCGCTCTGCGGCGACAGTGAATTCAAGGGCCGCCTGCTGCTCAATGCCGGTTCGACACCGTATCTGTCGCTGCGTCTGAATAAGGGCGAGAAGGCGATGGAAATGGCACAGACGCTGGTTGATAAGTACGCTGCCACGGCAAAATAAGCAGGAGAATGGTAGAAAGCGTGATTCACTGAAGCCGATTTTCTTCACTGAGCTTGCAGACAGGGGAGCGGCTGTATTTGCACAAAAAAAGAGCGAAACCATACGGTTTCGCTCTTTTTCTCATTCTTCGCCGGAATTCTGTTCCGGAGCATCGTTCTCGCCATTCGGCTTGCGGCGGCGTCTTCCGCCTCTGCGGCGGCGACGGCGCGGCGCACCTTCACCGTCCGGAGACAGCTCATTCTGAGCATCTTCGGGCAGTTCGTCTGCGGCAGTCTGCTGCGGGGCAGGCTTGCGCGGCGGACGCGGCTGCTGCGGCTTCTGATGCGGAGCCTCGCTCTTTTTCGGTGCATCCTTTTTGGGTGCGGGAGCGGCAGCATCCTCCTGCTCCTCGCGCTTACGGCGTTCCTCGGCCATAGCGGCGGCATTCTGACGGTTGCGGCACGCACCCTTTACCATGCAGCACTGCGTGCACTGGAACTCGGTCAGCGAGTGCTCCGGACTGTCGTCCAGCTGCACCTTGCAGGTGCCGCGCAGCATCTGGGTGGAAACTACCTTGCCGCGGCCTTCCGGCGTATCGACCACGCTGCCCTGACGCGGCGTGACCTTCTGCAGCTCGGCGTAGGCCTCGTGCTCATACTTGAGACAGCACATCAGACGGCCGCACACACCGGAAATCTTCGCCGGATTGAGCGACAGGTTCTGATCCTTTGCCATATTGATGGAGACCGGATGGAAATCATCGAGATATGAGCTGCAGCACAGCTCGCGGCCGCAGCAGCCCAGACCGCCGATCATCTTCGCCTCATCGCGCACGCCGATCTGGCGCAGCTCAATGCGGGTACGGAACACGCTCGCAAGGTCCTTAACCAGCTCGCGGAAGTCCACACGACCGTCTGCGGTGAAGTAAAACAGCAGCTTGTTCATGTCAAAGGTGCATTCCGCGGTGACAAGGTTCATTTCCAGACCGCGGTCCTCGATCTTCTGCTTGCAGATGATAAACGCCTCATCGGCACGCTTTTTGTTGCGCTCGAGCGTTTTCATATCGGTCTCGGTTGCCACACGGACCACGCGCTTGAGCGGCTGCACGACCTGCTGATCGGGCACATCGGTGTTGCCCTGCACGCAGTCGCCGTATTCCACGCCGCGTGCTGTCTCGACGATCACACCCGTACCGGGTGCGATTTCCAGCCCCTGCGGGTCGAAATAATACATTTTTCCGTTCGATTTGAAACGAACTCCGATTATTGTTGTCAAAAAGTTTTCCTCCTGTATGATGGAAACGCTTAGGAAGCGTAACAGATGCGGTAAATATCGCTTGTTAATGCACAGGTGACAGCCGCGGATGCCGCGTTGCGCGACACACGGTCGATCAGCACATCAATAAAATCGTAGACCGCCAGCAGGCGTTCCGTACTGACGGCGCCGGCAAGTGCCTGCGTCTGCTTGCGGAGTGCCAGCTGCAGCGGCTTTTGCGGCAGAGCCTTCGAGACGAAAATCGCGTCCCGGACAGCGGCCTGCAGAATGCCGAGTACACCTAACAGTGCACGGCGCGGCGTCTTTTCCAGACCCATTGCACCAAGCATCATGCGGTCCTCACGCCGTTCGGCAACCGCAGAGAGATAGGGTGCAAGCAGGCTTGCCGCCTCCTCGTCCGACACCGCCGCATGCGACGGCTCGAGCGCAAATTTAGTGCAGCGCGAGCGCACGGTCTGCAGCAGCGAATCCGGCTGCTCGGCGGTCAGAATGAAGAACGCATACGCAGGCGGCTCCTCCAGCTCCTTGAGCAGCGCATTCTGCGCCATGGGATTGAGATTCTGCGCATGGTGAATGACTGTCACACGGCGTTCGCCGTCGTTCGGGATAATGGCGTTTTCCGCCTTGATCTGACGCGCTAGATCGACCTTGAGTTCGGCCTCTCCTTCGTCCACGATCATCAGATCCGGGTGCACACCCTGCTCCACCTTGCGGCACGGCAGACAGCTTCCGCACGGATGACTGCCCGCGCCTTCGCATAAAATACCGGCTGCAAGCACATTCGCAAGGGCTTTGAGCGCCGCCGGATCGTCACCGGACAGCAGCACGGTCTGCGGAAAACGCTCGTTCAGCGCATGCTTCAGGCTGTTTTTGAGCGCATTGTTGCCCGCAAGTGCGTCAAATGAGATCACAGCTTTTCAAAACGCTCAACGTTGAGTACAAATACGGTTGCGCCGCCGACCTCGACCTGCACCGGCGTGGATGGGAAAAAGCCCATGCCGAGCTCAGCGGTTGCCGGCATGATCTGCTTGCGGGAGGAGGAGTGCTCGCGGATGATGTCAAAGCACTCATCCAGCTTGCTTTCGTCCAGACCGATCAGGATCGTGACGTTGCCTGCTTTGAGGAAGCCGCCGGTGGTCGCCAGCTTGGTGATAGAGAAGCCTGCTTTCATCAGGCTGGAGATAACATCCTGCGAATCATCGTAATTGATGATAGCCAGTACCATTTTCATAATAGTAACCCCCTATTCGCATTGCTGCGCGGAAACATATCGTTTGCTTGGATGAGACGCGTTATTGATGGACAACAACGGTTATTTCATCTATTATATTGTACCATCTTTCACGGATAAGTGCAATGTGCGCTCCTGTAATTTTCTCGCCGGGCCAGAGCAGCGGCACACCGGGCGGATACGGCGTGACCGGACGGGCGCAGACCAGACCCTCGGCAGCGGCAGGCTGCACTCTGCCGGTCTGTGAGAACCATGCGTCGCGCACGCTCATCACGCGCTCGGCGGGCGGAAACGGCGCGGACAGGGACGGCAGGGGAAGCAGCTCGCGCCGTTTGGAAATGCGCCGCAGGCCGCGTTTCAGACGGCTGATCGCACCGTTCGGGTCGGAGCCGGTGAGGATGAACACAACATTGCGGTCGTCCGCCATCTCGCACGCCACGCCGCATTCGCTCCACAGCGTATCGGCCAGCTGATGACCGGTGATGTCGGTTCCGGCGGTGCACACCGTCAGACGGCATGGGTCAAGCGCAGGAAAATGATCCTCGGTCAGTGCGGTGAACATGGTCCGGTGCTGCACATAGGTACGCAGTTCGGCGCAGGTTTCCGCCGAGCGGCGGTACTCCGCGTGACCGGGTCCCTCGGTGTAGGCACGCGCAAGGTCGATGGACGCCATAATAGGGTAGGACGGACTGGACGTGCCGAACAGCATGGTGTTTTCGCGCAGTGCGCGGCGGTCCACGCCTGCCGCGGAGAGCAGAACGGCGCCCTGTCCCATGCACGGCAGCGTTTTGTGCATGGAGAGCACGGCCATATCCGCACCTTCCGCGACCGGTGTCGGCAGGCCGACAGCAGGGAAGTGCGCACCGTGTGCTCCGTCTACGAGCAGCAGCTTGCCGTGCGCGCGGCACAGATCAGCAAACTCGGGAATCGCCCGCCGGATGCCGTAATACGTCGGGGAGGTCAGAAGGATTGCCTTGATCTCCGGATGCGCGATCAGCTGTGCTTCCGCATCCTTGACCGGAAGCGAACCGGAAACCGCGAACGGCTCGATCAGCGGGGCAGAGAAAAAATATGGCGTAATGCCGAGCAGCGCGCAGCCGTAGCAGACGGACTTGTGTACCTCGCGGTCGAGCAGGACAGCGCCGCCGCGTCCGACCGCGGTGCCGAGCATGGCCAGAATACCCTGTGTCGAGCCGCCGGTCAGGAAAAAGCAGTCCTCCGCGCCGAAATACCGCGCGGCGGCAACCTCCGCATCGCGGATAGGGCCTTCACCGGTGTACAGGTTGCCGGTGCCGTAGGTTTCGGTAAAGTCGATGGCAAAAATATCCGCATAGGTGTTGAAAACCGGCTCACCCTTGTGCCCGGGCATATGAAACCGCGCGGAGTCGCCGGTCTCGAGCAGCTGCAGAGCATGAAACAGCGGCGCCGTCGTGAACGGCATCAGGCGGTTGATCTGTCTGTGATTGGGACGGTGGCTGTGCGGCGCAGCCGGTCGGCGGTGGTGCATAGTTGAGTTGGCTCCTTACATTATTGTGCTATAATACAGTATAACACATAATTAGGAATTAGGAATTAGGAATTGCCGTGATTCACAGGTATGCATTTACCTATCACAAAAAATTACTGATTTTTGATTACGCATTACTAATTTTCATGAACTGTCCACAATGTGCAGACATTCGTTTATTCATTGCGGATTTTTTGGGACATTTTTCGGTAGCCAACGGAAGGGCTTTGTATTATAATAAATAATACGTTCCATTCATAAAAGTAATATCACCGCGACAGACCGTGATATGTAAACTGGGAACGTCTTTACGCTTATATTTGAAAGGCAGGCTATTCACTATGGCAGACAATCGTATCTACAATTTTTCCGCAGGTCCCTCCATGCTTCCGGTTCCGGTGCTTGAGCGCTGTGCAGCCGACATGCTGAACTATCAGGGCTCCGGTATGTCAGTCATGGAGATGAGTCACCGTTCAAAGGTATATGACGGCATCATCAAGGAGACCGAGGCTACGCTGCGTCGCGTACTCTCCATTCCGGATAACTACAAGGTTCTGTTCCTGCAGGGCGGCGCTACCACCCAGTTTGCAGCGATCCCGATGAACCTGCTGAAGACCGGCAAGGCTGACTACGCGCTGACCGGCAGCTTCGCTTCCAAGGCCTACAAGGAAGCACAGAAGTTCGGCGACATGCACGCTGCATTTTCCTCCAAGGAGACCAACTTCGACCACGTTCCGACGCAGGATGAGCTGGATATCCGTCCGGATGCCGACTACTTCTACATCTGCGCCAACAACACCATCTACGGCACCGAGTATCAGTACGATCCCGAGCCCCCGGCAGGCGTTGAGCTGGTAGCGGATATGTCCTCCAACATCCTGTCTAAGCCGGTTGATGTTTCCAAGTACGGCGTCATCTACGCCGGCGCACAGAAGAACATGGGCCCGGCCGGTGTTACCGTTGTTATCGTCCGCGAGGATCTGCTCGGCAACTATCCGCTCGAGAAATATCCGGTTATGCTCGACTGGAAGACCATGGCTGACAAGGATTCCATGTACAACACGCCTCCCACGTACGGCATCTATGTACTCGGTCTGGTTGCCAAGTGGGTTGAAGACATGGGCGGCGTAAAGGCTATGCAGGAGCGTGCTGAGAAGCGTTCCTCCATGCTGTACGATTACCTCGATTCCCAGGATTTCTACAAGACTGTAGCCGCAAAGGATTCCCGCAGCCGCATGAACGTAACCTTCCGCACCGGCAACGACGAGCTGGACGCAAAGTTTGCCAAGGAGTCCATGGCAGCCGGCATGTCCAACCTGAAGGGCCACCGTTCGGTAGGCGGCATGCGTGCTTCCATCTATAACGCAATGCCGATCGAGGGTGTTGAGAAGCTCATCGACTTCATGAAGAAATTCGCTGAAGAAAACAAGTAACAATAATTGAGAATTGATAATGGAGAATGGGAAATTGCGGTATCGCGCAAGGATAGCGACATTTTCCATTTTCAATTCTCCATTTTCCATTGGAGGATAATCCCATGTATAACGTAAAACTCTACAACAAGATCTCGAAGGTAGGTCTGGACGATCTCGATCCGGCAAAGTACACCTGCTCCGAGGATTTCACCGATTATGACGCCGTTCTGGTTCGTTCTGCCAAGCTGCATGACGTCGAGTTCCCGAAGAACCTGCGCTGCATCGCGCGTGCAGGCGCCGGTGTCAACAACATTCCGATCGACCGCTGCTCCGAGGAAGGCATCGTAGTCTTCAACACACCGGGTGCAAACGCTAACGCCGTTAAGGAGCTGGTTATCTGCGCACTGCTGCTGGCCTCCCGCAAGGTGGTACAGGGTGCAAACTGGGTTAAGGGCCTCAAGGGCACGCCGGATATCGGTCCTGCTGCAGAGAAGGGCAAGTCCACCTACGCAGGCCCGGAAATCGCCGGCAAGAAGCTGGGCATCATCGGTCTGGGTGCGATCGGCGTTAAGGTTGCAAACGCGGCTGTTGGCCTGGATATGGAGGTCTGGGGCTATGACCCGTACCTGTCGGTTGACGGCGCACTCAAGCTCGACCGCTCGGTCAAGCACGTTACCGAGCTGGACGAGATTTTCGCAAACTGCGACTACATCACCATTCATGTTCCGCTGAACGCTGACACGAAGAACACCATCAGCGCAGAGGCGATCGAGAAAATGAAGGACGGCGTTCGCGTCATCAACCTTGCGCGCGGCGAGCTGGTTGACACCAAGGCAATGGCGAAGGCACTCGAGAGCGGCAAGGTTGCAGCATACGTTTCCGACTTTGCTTCCGACGAGATCCTCGAGCAGGAGAATGCCATCACGCTCCCGCATCTGGGTGCATCCACGCCGGAGAGCGAGGACAACTGCGCTAAGATGGCCGTTTACGAGATTACCGAGTACCTCGAGAAGGGCACCATCCGCAACTCTGTCAACTTCCCGAACCTCAAGGTTCCGTACGAAGGCGGCTACCGCATCTGCATGATCCACAAGAACATCCCGAACATGATCGCGTCCATCACCTCCGCTGTTCGCTGCAACATCGAGAATATGGGCAACCGTTCCAAGGGTGATTATGCGTACACCATCATCGACACCGCAGAGGCTCCCACCGAGGCCAACCTCGATGAGCTGCGTGCGATTGAAGGTATGATCTCTGTCCGCACGATCTGATTGCCATAAAACCGATAAAACCGCTCTGAATGCAGATTCAGAGCGGTTTTTTGTTGCTTTTCTGTGCAAATTGAATATTGTCGAATTTGGTCGAATTTTCGTAGAATATGGAAATGCAGGATAAGACAGCACCGCAGCTTTCATTGTGCGGTGCTGCCGAATACTGCAGGATGACTATTTTTACAGGAGGCTTCTCAATGGAGAACATACGCATTTACGAGGAGGACGGCTACATTCACTTTATTATGCGTCCGGAGGACCTGATGCGGCTGCGCTACTCGACCGAAGCGAGAACGCCGTTTGCAGACTTCATGGACCGCTGGCTGACCCAGATGAAAACGCAGGTGCGCGAAAACACGATGGACGGCTACCGCTACGCATTTGAAAAGCACATCAAGCCGTTTTTCACCGCACGAGGGACAACGCTTGCTACGGCACGGCCGATGGATTTTCGGGATTTTGTCAACCTGAAATTCGATCAGGGGCTTTCACCGACTTCGATCGTTAAGTTCCATTCCATTATGCATAAGTGCCTGAAATACGCGGTAGCACTGCAGATTATCCCGACGAATCCGTCGGATAATGTCATGCTGCCCAAGCGGACGCGCTTTCGAGGACAGGTGTACGACCGGACGCAGATCAACATTTTTCTGGCAGCGGCGCTGCAGTCGCCGGCAGAGGCGGCGTTTGTGCTGGCGGCAACGTATGGTCTGCGCCGCAGCGAGTGCGCCGGTCTGCGCTGGTGTGCCGTGGATTTTCGGGCACGGAGCATGGTCATCAATCATACGGCGGTGCTGTCCTCCGGGCGCGTGATCTACGCGGACAGCGTAAAGACCAAATCCAGCTATCGGACGCTGCCGCTGTCCGACTCGCTCCGGCGGTATCTGACCGATCTGCGCCGCAGACAGAACGCCAACCGCAAAAAGTACGGCAAAGCCTACTGTCAGAGCGATTACGTCTGCTGCCGTGAGGACGGTTCGCCGCTCCGGCCGGATTACATTTCGCGTGAGTTCGAGCGGGTGTGCCGCCGCGCGTGCCTGCCGCGTATCCGGTTTCATGATTTACGGCATTCGGTTGCAACGATTTTGCTGCAGCAGGGCTTTTCGCTCAAGCAGATTCAGGACTGGCTGGGGCATTCCGACATCTCCACCACAGCTAACGTTTACGCGCATGTGCCGTATGTGGAAAAGGTATCCATCGCCAAGAGCGCAACACCGATTATCGGAAACTGATGTGCATTCTGGGAATGTAACATAATCGTAACATTTCGGCGGGTTGTTTCACCATTGTTACACTTTGCCGCCTGACCTTGTATGAGCGTGCGTGATTGCTTATAATGTATATTGTATAAGAATAACAAGGATAGAGAACTTTACACAATATACAGGTGAAGCATATGTTCAAAAAAACACTTTCCGCGCTGGCGGTTGCGTGTGTGATGCTGGTGAGCGCGGCGGCGGCCGGCACCATTTTTCCGGCAGAGTACACCGACATTGACGGCGTGACACGCGCAGGCTATCTGGATGAGGACGGCATGACCGTACTCCCGTTTGCTTACGCACAGGCAGGCGATTTCGCGGACTGCGGACTCGCTGCCGTAGAAAACGAGCAGTGGCAGACGGCGGTGATCGACCGCACGGGCAAGCTCGTCATTGCATATACGGATTCGCCGGTTTCGGTGGATTTTTCGGATACGATGGTTGCGTATCGTTACACTGACCACAGCGTGTATTATGCGACTGACGGCAAGCGCATTGGCTCATATCCGGGCGCGGTCGGCTTCTTTGAGGACGGACTGCTGCTGTGCAGAAATGCGGATACCGGGCTGTATTCCTATGTCAAGCAGGATGGTTCGACTGCTTTTTCGGGCAGCTACCGTAAGGCCGGTGCCTTCTCAAACGGCAGAACGCTTGTGCAGACGCAGGACGGCGATTATCAGGCGATCGACACCAAGGGCACGGTGCTGTACACTCTGCCGAATGACGTAACGCCTTCCTACATGACGATTTACGGCGAGAGCACGGTGGTCGTCACCAACGGCACCAATCAGGCACTGTATTCGCTCTCGGAGGGCAAACTGCTGACCGAGTTTCTGTACAACACCATCTCGGAGTTCCACGACGGCGAAGCAATGGTTCGTCAGATCAACCGCTGGGGCATTATGGATACCACCGGCAAGCTGCTGACGGCGCCGACGTATTACTATCTGTCCTACATGGGTGAGGGGCTGTACGCGGCCCGCAGTGAGGACGGTTCGGTTTCCGCGGTGGATGCGGGCGGCAGTCTGTCTTACCGCACGCTAAGCTACATCAGCGGCTTCTCCGAGCTGCGCTACGGTCTGTCGTGGCACAACACCGCAGACGGCACACTGATTTTCTTCCGCAAGAACGGCGGCTTTGCAGCATCCGTTAAAGAGGCGGAAAACCCGACTATTCTGACCGAAAACGTGGTCTGCGTCACGCAGGACGACACCCGCAAGTATATTGATCTGCGCAGCGGCAAAACACTGTTCGAGCAGCCGAAGTCGTTCGACCTTGGCGGCGGCATCACTGCAAAGACCGTGCATTACGAAAAGTTCATGGGCTATCAGCAGGACGGCACGGAGCATGGATGGGATGTCGATTTTCCGGAGATCAGCGGTCTGAGCGACAAAAAGGTGCAGAACACCATCAACAGCGAAATCCGCTCGTTCTTCCTCAAGGGACCGTCCGTTACCGCCGAGTATGATGCGCTCGAGGGCAGCTACGGTGCGTCTGTGGAAGGCTCGGTGCTCGTTGTCTGGGCCAACTGCGTGAGCGGCAAAGGCGCCGGTTCGTCGGTATGGAATAACTGTCTGGCGTTTGATCTGCACACCGGCACGCAGTACACACTGAACGACCTGCTGACCGGTGACTACATCGAGACGGTCAAGAAGCTGCTGCCGGACGATCATGCGATTTATCTGTACAGCTATCCGCGCATCAGCACGAAAGGCGTAACCTATTTTTACAACGAATACGAGAGCGCTTCCCGCCGAGCTTATACAGAGGAATATCTGCTGACGTTTGAGCAGCTTTCCGATGTACTGAACCAGAACAGCGCGTGCTATAAGGCGTTGATGACGTCGTATTCGCCCAAAGTTTCGGCTGCTGCGACCGGCTACAGCGATGTAAGCAGTACCTGCTGGGCACTGCAGTATATCAATACAGTGACCGAGCGCAAGTTGATGACCGGCGCGAACGGTAAATTCCGTCCGGACGATAAGATCACGGCGGCCGAAGTCTGCACGGCCATCGCGCGTCAGCGCGGTCTGTCCGGCAGCGGCGCACTGCCCGCAGGCGTTCGCGCAGGCGAGTGGTACTCGGATGCGGTCAGCGCGGTGTACGCAAACGGTCTGCTCGAGGGCCTGAGCGATAACTTCCGGCCGACGGCTGCTATGACCCGCGAGGATGCGATGCAGCTTTTTGCAAATTTGCTGCAGGCGGACGGCGCAGCGGCCATGAGTGATGCGGAAACCGCCCAGACGCTGGCGTCTGTCAAGGATGCAGGCTCCATCTTGGCGGACCGCCGAAATGCGGTTGCACTGTGTATGCAGAAGGGTTTGGTGCAGGGCTTCAGCGACGGCACGATCAAGCCGCAGGGTACGTTCACCCGTGCGGAGTTCGCAAAGCTGCTGACGACGATTTAAATTGAAAATGAAGAATGGAGAATGGAAAGTGCTCATGCAGCATTCCATTCTCCATTTTTGTTTAGGCATGAGAAAACCCCAGAGACTACCACTCTCCGGGGTTTTCGCAGCTCATGGCTGTGTCACATCGTTGTTAATAGTTATAGCACCGATCTTGCGATAATGCAAGCACTCCGCCGATTATTTTACCGGAATCGTAGTATCACCGATGGTGACGGACGCCACTTCATCAAGCGGGAGAATGGTATCGAACGTGCCCTGGCGGGTGCAGACGGTGTTGCCGTCATGCGAGTCCATGCTGCCGCCGTTGCCTGGCAGGTCGATTACAGTGCCGTCCTTCTTATTGATAAGCAGTTTTGCAGAAAATGCGTCCCATGTATCGCGGTGGCTGGCGGGTTCCTGACCGCTTTCGGCATTCTCAAACGGTGCTTTGCCATCAACCGTGTAGACAAAGTTATAGCCGATAGGCGAGAGCAGGACTTTATTGATCGTTGCGGTTTTGCCACCTACTTGAATAGACTGACCGGCAGGCAGTTCAACCGCGCTGTTATCGGCCTCCAGCTTGAACTTGAGATGCCAGGTACCGTCGGCGATGGTTTTGGTTTCAGCGCCGTTATCAGTTACTGCTGTCAGGTCGCCGAGCATAATCTTTGCTGTACCACCGGTCGTAACTGCGTCAGTGTACGACATGGTTTCAACATACTGAATGGCATTATCATTCGGATTTTCGTCATAGAAATAGCTACTGCCGATTGCGCCTTGCGCATTCAGGCCGATATTGCTGTCTGCACGATTCCAGTACACATTCAGCAGACCGGTATCCGGGTTTTTCGTGCAGTCGAACGCCGAACCGTCCTCCTTTTCGAGCGTGTAGGAGATAAGGTAGTTGTAGCCATCAAACAGAATCGCATCCGCGGTGACGGTCACGCCGCCCGCCGTATCGCTCGCGCCGATTGGGCGGCCGATCTGGTCGATGATTTCGGTGTCTGCTGTTGGACCGAATACGCCGGCAAATGCGTCGCTCGCGGACTTGAATACGCCTGTTGCACCCGCACCGATGCTCAGCACCAGAGCGGCAGCCACGCCGACCGCCGCGATGCGCGGAAAACGGCGTACACAATGAATGGCAACCGGCTGCTCCGGCTGCTCGGCGGCGGCCATCAGGCGATCGACCATGCGGCTTTTCGCTTCTTCGGAGAAGCGCAGCTCGTCCAGTGCAGAATTATACATTTTGTTATCGTTATACTCTCTGTTCATAAAGATCCCCTCCCAAGGTGGTGCGCAGGCTTTTGCGCCCGCGGCTCAGGTGTGCGGAAACGGCAGACTCGCTCTGACCGAGCAGAGACGCGATTTCGCGCACGGAATAGCCCTCGTAGTAGTGCAGATAGACTGCTTCACGGTATTTGCGCGGCAGCGCCATCACCGCATCGAGCACATCGGAATCCGGTGCGGCAGGCGCGGGTGTCGCGGCAGCGGCTTCCAGACCGACATTGCGCCGGTGCGCGGCGCGCAGGCTGTCCTTGCAGGCGTTGGCGGTCGCGCGGATGATCCACGCTTTTTCGTGTGCCGGACTGTCAAAGGTTTGACCGCCGGTCAGCAGCTTGAGGAAGATATTCTGGCAGATGTCCTCGGCATCGTGCGTGGACTTCAAATAGGTGTAAGCCAGCCGCAGGATTAGGTCGGAGTACGTCTGCACCAGACGTTCGGCGTCCGCCCTGTTAAATTGTTTCATTGGTCTCAGCTCCTTTGGAAAGCAACGTTGTTTCACCTATAATACGATTGAGGATTGCGTATCCTGACAGAGAGGATCAATTTATTATAGGCAATCCCGCATAATTGAACAAGAGCGATTTATGAATACATTTTGTGTTCTGATTGAATTGTGCGGTGTTGCCTATAACATAATTCGTTAGCGGGCACCGTTCCCGCGCGCCGCAGCGTACATCGCCTGCTTTTCGTCAAGCGTAAAACCTTCGATTTTGCAAGGGATAGAAAGACACCTGTCCGTCTGCGCGTTGTTTTTCAACAGAATGCCCAAAAAACACAGGTAAAATTGTAACAAAGTAATTGTTAAAAAATCTACAAATACCCTTTGCAGAAAGCCCTGTTTATGGTATCCTGTTAAAAGAGCACATGCGCTCTGCCGGGAGCGCTCATAAGATAGTACAAAGGGACGACCCGCTCAACGGGTTGCAAAGGAATTCAGGAGGATAAAACAAACTATGGCTATGAGAGGTGTAGAAACCCGTATTCAGGAGATCCGCCACCGCATTTTCACCGAGGTTGCCCGTATGGCGTACCATACCGAGTGGCCGACCGACCGCCGTATCGAAGCACTGCCGTACGATATCATGCCGGGTGAGGTTGGCAACATTCGCAATGATATTTTCCTCGAGCGCGCTATCGTTGGCGAACGCCTGCGTCTGGCGATGGGTCTGCCGTGCCGCAGTGCGGCCGAGCATGCGCCGCTCTCGGATAACATCGAAGCCGCGACCCGAGAGGAGACCTACTACACGCCGCCGCTGATCAATGTTATCAAGTTCGCATGCCATGCCTGCAAGGAAAATGAGGTCATGGTCACGGACGGCTGTCAGGGCTGCATGGCGCATCCGTGCGTTGAGGTATGTCCCAAGGGCGCAGTATCGCTCGATCGCTTCAACGGCCGTTCTGTTATCGATCAGGAGAAGTGCATCAAGTGCGGCCGCTGCATGGATGTCTGCCAGTATCACGCCATCATCCGTCAGGAGCGCCCGTGCGCGGCAGCCTGCGGCATGGATGCCATCCACAGCGACTGCAATGGCAGAGCCGATATTGATTACGAGAAGTGCGTTTCCTGCGGTCAGTGTCTGGTAAACTGCCCGTTCGGCGCGATCGCAGACAAGTCGCAGATCTTCCAGATGATCCGCGCCATTCAGGCGGGCGAGCGTGTCTACGCCGCTGTCGCACCGGCGTTTGTCGGCCAGTTCGGCCCGAAGATGACACCGGGCAAGCTGCGTGCCGCGATGAAGCGCCTCGGCTTTGCGGATATTATTGAGGTCGCGATCGGCGCGGACCTGTGCGCCGCACAGGAGGCCGAGGACTTCGTAGAGGAAGTACCGGAGAAGCTGCCGTTCATGGCGACTTCCTGCTGTCCGGCGTGGTCGATGATGGCAAAGAAGCTGTTCCCGGAACAGGCCAATTGCATCTCGATGGCTCTCACCCCGATGACGCTGACCGCTCGTTTGGTCAAGCACCATCAGCCGGGTGCAAAGGTTGCGTTTATCGGACCGTGCGCGGCAAAGAAGCTCGAAGCAATGCGTTCGGACGTACGAAGCGAGGTCGATTTCGTGCTGACGTTCGAGGAGATGACCGGTATTTTCGCCGCACGCCATATCGACGTGGAAAATCTCAAGGAGGACCCGCACGGCATCAACGATGCATCCACGGACGGCCGTAACTTTGCGGTATCCGGCGGCGTAGCCAAGGCCGTTGTCAACGTCATCAACGAGAAGCACCCGGACCGCGAGATCAAGGTGGCAAACGCCGAGGGTCTGCGCGACTGCCGCAAGCTGCTGATGGCCGCCAAGGCCGGCAAGTACAACGGTTATCTGCTCGAAGGCATGGCATGCCCGGGCGGCTGTGTAGCCGGTGCGGGCACGATGCAGTCCATCAAGAAATCCGCTGCGGTAGTCGGCATGTATGCCAAGCAGGCGGAACACCAGACTGCAACCGGCACGCATCATGTTGCCGAGCTGGATAAGCTGGTTGATTAAAAAATAATGCTATAAAAGCCACTGTATCGACTGATATGGTGGCTTTTCTCTTGAATACAGCAGGTGAATGGTGATGAACAAGTAACTGTTCTGGACAAAAAACTGTATCCGGAGCTGCAGCAGCAGTATTGCGCCGACCCGTCCTTCGGCGTGTGCCCCTGTTACAACGTGGGAGATGAATTTGAATTCTACCGCGATGATGTGCGGGACGATTTCTGGCACATGGGTATCAACACGCTGACCAAAACCACCGGTGATGCTGATGCCGTTGCAGGCGGTCCGAAACTGCCGTTCTGCTCCGAGGTCTGGGATGCGATTTCGTGCTATATCTATACTGGATTGCAGGGCGGCTCGATTATGAAAGGCTGGATGAAGCGCGAAAACGAGATGATAACCTGCTGTTCGGACGAAGCGCGGCTGGTTATCTTCAACATCGAGAGAATCGACTGCGAATAAAATGCAAAAGCGGCAGAGGCTGTGCCTCTGCCGCTTGTTTTTACTTATCCGGAGGCGTAATTGCCACCTTCATTACACCGTCGCGGCGCTTCTCAAACAGATCGTACGCCGCTTCAATCTCATTCAGCGGGAAAATATGCGTGATGAGCGGTGTGGTATCCAGCTGACCGTTTTCAATCAGCCGCAGGATTTCTGCGGTGTCGCAGCCATCCACGCCGCCGGTCTTAAAGATCAGGTTTTTGCCGTACATATCGGGCAGGGGAAGCACCTGCGGCTTGTCATACAGTGCAACAACGGTGACAACGGCGTTCGGACGGGCGCACTCCCATGCAAGACGGAAACTTTCGTTCGAGCCTGCCACCTCGCAGACCACATCCGCGCCGCCGTGCGGGCTGTTCAGCTGCACGAACTCCTGCGCGTGGTTGGGCGTGATGGTGAGCACATCGGGATAGCGCTCGCGCACAAAGCGCAGCCGCGCCGGATCGGGGTCGCAGATGATGATCCTGTGTGGGTGATGCAGCATGGCGCACAGCATGGTGCAGATACCGGTCGGCCCGGCACCGAGGATAAGCACGGTGTCGCCCTGCCGGATCTCGGAAATCCTGGCTGCCCAGTAGCCGGTGGCGAGTACATCGCCGGCAAACAGCGCCTGCCGGTCGGAAACGCGATCGGGAATGACGGTCAGACCCTGATCGGCATACGGCACGCGGACGTACTCCGCCTGACCACCGTCAATCCGGCAGCCGAGTGCCCAGCCGCCGTTGGGATCGGTGCAGTTGTTGACAAAGCCGTGCTGACAGAAAAAGCAGTGTCCGCAGAACGTCTCCACGTTGACGGCTACACGGTCGCCGGGTTTGACGGTTTTGACTGCCGAACCGACCTGCTCGACTACGCCGACCATCTCATGGCCGACCGTAATACCGGGTACGGCACGCGGCACCGAGCCGTGCTTGATGTGCAGATCGCTCGTGCAGATGCTCGACATGGTAACGCGCACTACCGCGTCTCCTACATGCGTGAGAACGGGTTCCGGCTTGTTCTGCAGGGCAAACTCACCCTGTTTTCGATAAGTGTAAGCGAGCATAGTTTACGGCTCCGTTTCGTTAAATGTTGTATCCATTATACGGGAGGGCGAAAAGAAAGTCAAACGGTGTCGATTTTATAAGGTGCCGAGAGTCGGGAAAAACCGCGCCAGAAAGAAAAACAGCACCGGCAGGAAGATTGCAGGCAGCAGGTTGCCGACACGCAGCTTGCTGTTGAAGATAAGATTCAAGCTAATGGCAAAAATCAGCACGGAGCCGACACACGACATTTGACCAATCAAGACATCGGTCAGCCAGGGACGGATGAATCGTGCCATCAATGTAATGCCGCCTTGATAGAAGAAAATCGGCACAATAGACAGGTATACGCCCTTGCCGAGAGATGCGGCGAAGAGAATCGAGGCAACACCATCCAGAATAGCCTTGGCAATCAGCATGGTTGGGTCACCATTCAGACCATCGTTTAATGCACCGACAATTGCCATTGCACCGACACAAAACAGAAGAGATGCGGTAACGAAGCCTTCAACAAATCGGCTGTCCCCTTTGGCAGCAAAGTGTGATTGACAGAATGCACCGAAATCCTCCAGTCGCTGCTCGATATTCAGCGCTTCACCGATGACAGCGCCGAGTGCCAGACAGAGTATAAGCAGCATGGTATGCTGGGTGCCGATTTCGCCATTCTGTATGGTCAATACTTCGCTGAGTGTTCCGCCTATACCGATAAAGCAGGTGGTTAGTCCCAGTCCCTGCATGACCGTTTTTTCAAAGCGTTTCGGCAGACCGTTTTTTAACAGTATACCGATAGTAGTGCCTATAAGCACCGTGCCAACATTTACAATGGTTCCAAGACCAATCATAAAATCCCCTCGTTTCACTTTACAACGCTAAAGTTTATTGTAAAGCAAAATGAGAGGATTGTCAATTCAGCGCAGACAGAACGGCGTTTTGCGGAAATGCCCGCCGCCGATTCTCCGTTCGGGATCGGGAAGCGCAAGCGCAAACAGGTCGTCCGCGAAGGCATCGCGGCAGAGTGCCGCTTGCAGATTTGCGGGCAGCCGTTTTTCCGTTGCCGGTTTGACAATAACGGGCAGGGCAGCCTGCCTGAGCGCTGCACGTCCGCGCACGCCGAGTGCCAGCACGCGCAGATAAGCAGGGGAGACGGGTGCGTCTGCCTCCACACCGAGCACAGCCCGCAGGAGCGCTCGCCGCACACGAGCCGCCGGAAACCGCCGCGTTCGAGCCTTTTCTACAGCATCCGAGAACGAATGTGCCGTATAGACCGCCTTGCGGAGCCGCTCGTCAAAGCCGTCTGCCGAGCCGGTCCGCAGTCTGCCCTGATAGAGTGCCGTCCGCAGCAGCGCGAGCAGTGTGTCCTCCGGCAGAGCAACCGGCGCTTCACCGCAATCTGCGGCCTTCTTCCACACGGCGCGAGCCGCAGGCGGCAGGAACGGTGCGCAGAACGCGAAATCGCCGTCTCGCAAATGCGTTCGCAGCAGACTCGCCGAGGCAAAGCCGCTGTGCGGCGCACGCGCATCGTGGGCCGCGCCCTGCCGGAGCACCGCAAGCGGGCGCATCCCGAGCGGGAGCAGAAAGCGGCAGTATTCTACGGCAAGCGTGTTGTTTGGGTTGTCTAAAAGAGCTGCCGCCTGTTTGTGAACTTTCGCTAATTCCTCCTGTCGTCTGGCGGCGTAGGACAGGTGCGGAGAGCCGGATTCCCCCTCCATCGGCAGGCTGTTCAGGAGTTCTGCCGCCTGTAAAAGCAAATCCGCATCCGCAGTCTCCGCGCCGAACGACACCATGCCGCACCCGAGTGCGTGCAGCGTCTGCACCGCACCCTTGGCGAAGCCCTCCGCCGAGGACAGCGCCGCCGCAAGCGGCAGTTCAACCACGAGGTCAGCGCCGCAGCGCACGGCCATTTCGGCACGCGCGTACTTATCCAGCACGGCAAAATCGCCGCGCTGGACGAAATTGCCGCTCATCACGCACACAATCACGGCGTTTTCGCCGAGGCTGCGCCGGGTTTCGGCAATATGGTGCAGATGCCCCGTGTGAAACGGATTATACTCGGCGGTGATGCCGCATACGGTCATGACGGTGCTCCTTTCAGTGAGATGACAGCGGTCTGCAAGGTAAAAACCTCGAAAAAGGGGTTGTACATTTGCAAAGAATCGTGTAGAATAAAAATATAGCATTATTATATAGGCTTCCGCGGCTTTATGCAAGCCGCCAAATACGGCATAAGGGAGTTTTCACAAATGAAAGTATTGGTAATCAACGCTGGCAGTTCTTCGCTGAAGTACCAGCTGCTCGACACCGAGTCGGGCGAGGTAATGGCGAAGGGCCTGTGCGAGCGCATCGGCATCGACGGTGTGCTGACCCACACCGGCAACAAGTCCGATGAGAAGTTCAAGTTTGACATCGCAATGCCCACCCACAAGGAAGCGATCCAGTCTGTTATCAACATTCTGCTCGATCCGGAAAAGGGTGTAATCTCCTCCATGAGCGAGATCGACGCAGTAGGTCACCGCGTTGTACACGGCGGCGAGTTCTTCTCGGACAGCGTTATCATCACCGAGAAGGTCATCAAGGCTATCGAGGACTGCGTACCGCTGGCACCGCTTCATAATCCGCCTAACCTGACCGGCATCGAGGCTTGCCGCGAGGTTATGGGTCCGGACGTTCCGATGGTTGCAGTATTCGATACTGCATTCCACCAGACCATGCCGCAGTCCCACTACATGTACGCTGTACCGTACGAGTACTACGAGAAGTACAAGATTCGTCGTTACGGCTTCCACGGCACCAGCCACAAGTACGTTTCTCAGCAGGCTGCTGAGATGCTCGGTCGTCCGCTCGAGGAGCTGCGCCTGATCACCTGCCACCTCGGCAATGGTTCTTCCATCTGCGCAATCAACGGCGGCAAGAGCTTCGATACCTCCATGGGCTTCACTCCGCTGGACGGTCTGCCGATGGGCACCCGTGCCGGCAACATCGACCCGGCTATCATCGAGTTCCTGGCTGAGCACGAGCACATGGACGCACACGAGGTCATCAATATCCTGAACAAGAAGTCCGGTATGCTGGGTATCTCCGGCGTATCCTCCGACTTCCGTGATCTGGACGCTGCAGTTGCTGACGGCAACGCGCGTGCTGCTCTGGCGAAGGATATGTTCAACCTGTCCGTTAAGAAGATCATCGGTTCCTACGTTGCTGAGATGGGCGGCGTAGACGCTATCATCTTCACCGCAGGCGTAGGTGAGAACGACCGTTCGGTTCGCTGGGATGTCTGCGAGCACCTCGAGTACCTCGGCATCAAGATCGATCCGGAGAAGAACAAGTACCGCGGCAAGCAGATGGATATCTCCATCGACTGGGCACGCGTTCGCGTTCTGGTTATTCCGACCAACGAGGAGCTTATGATCGCCAAGGATACCGAGCGTCTGGTAAACGAGGCCAAGGCTCAGTAAGCCTTTCGTCAATTAGACAAATATGGGGGCGGAGCATAGGCTCCGCCTCTGTTTTTGCCCGGAGAGGAAACTTTTATGGAGCAAATTGATATCCCGCAGGAGCGCCGCTACTGCTCGAAGCTGGGATTTTCCGTGCTGGCGATCATGCTGTGGTCGATCCTTTGGCAGTTCGGCCTGTACTGGCTGGATGGCTGGATTCTGCCGTTCCGCATGCAGGAAACGCTGTATTATCTGCTGCTGCTCGTCGGACATTATGCGGTATCGCTGCCGATTGTGTTCTGTTTGTGGCGCAAAACACCGCCGATGCCGTTCTGCAGGGAGCGGGCAGGCGCAAAGCGCATGGGCCGGTGGTTTGTCATCGGCTGTGCGCTGATGTGGCTCGGTTCGCTCATCGGCACGAATATCAACGACATGGTCTACGCTCTGACCGGACGTGATCCGGTCGGCATGGTGGACGAGAGCTTTTCGCAGATGCCGATGGCTGCTGTTGTTCTCGGTGCCTGCATCATCGGTCCGCTGTGTGAGGAGCTAGTGTTCCGCGGTCTGCTGGCCGGCCGTCTTGCGCGGTACGGGCAGAAGCCGGGCGCCTTCATTTCTGCACTGCTGTTCGGCCTGTATCACGCCAATCTGGAGCAGTTTTTCTACGCCTTTGCGCTCGGTCTGCTGCTGTCCTACGCGTACTACCGCACCGGACTGCTGCGCACCTCGGTGCTGCTGCACATGCTGTTCAACATCATCGGCTCGGTGGTGCCCATGCTGCTGCCGGAGACGATGGCAGCGCAGTCGGCGCTCGGTCTGTTCTGGATGGCGATGCTGGTGATCGGCATGATCCTGCTCGTTCGCGGCAGAAAACAGCAGGTCTGGCTGCACGGACCCTGTGCGCCGTCGCTTAAAGCCGTTTTGCAGAATGCAGGCATGTTTCTGCTGATCGTCGCCTGCTTTGTACAGACCGTGTTCAATTATCTATAAGGAGGAACGTCCATGCGGGTAGACCTGCATATGCACACCGGATATTCAGCTGACGCCCAGTATCCGCAGTCCATCGACGATAAAATTCACGCCTGCGAGCAGGCCGGACTGGATATCATCGGCATTACCGATCATCTGGATTTTCTGCGTTCGGGCGGCACGCGCGACAACCGTAACCCGGAAGCCTGTGCGCGCGAGGTATGGGAAAAGCGCCGTCCGGCAGGGAACGGCGGTATTGAGGTTCTGGCGGGTATGGAAATCGGCCAGCTGCACGCCACACCGGATGCGGACGATTTTGTCCGCACGCATCCGTTCGATATGGTCATCGGCTCGCTGCATGCCATGCCGAACGATCTGGATATCTACTTTCACGACTTTCCCAATATGGACTGCGACAAGTTCCTGCACGAGTATTTCGATCAGCTGCTGCTGCTCGAGGAGCACGGCGGCTTTGACGTGCTGGCGCACATTGATTATCCGCTGCGTGTGATGAAGCACGGCGACTATATCCCGTCGTTTGACAATTATATGGACCGCGTCCAGCAGGTGCTGCGCTCGTGCATCGACCACGGCTATGCGCTTGAGCTGAATGCTGCCGGCATTGCGGGCTGGCAGAAAAAGGTTGGTCCACCGCAGAATATTCTGTACGAATACAAGCGCATGGGCGGCGAGCGCATCTCGATCGGCTCGGATTCGCACACGCTGGACACCGTGGCGCGCGGCGTAGACGACTGCGTGAAGAATGCACTCGACGCAGGCTTTACCCACGTTACCGTGTTCCGTGAGCGCAAACCGGTGCAGATCGCACTGAAATAAATGTAGAGGCTGAAACAACATGCTTTTTAGACGAAAACAGGAAATTACACACGCGGATACGACTGTTCGTGCCCGTGCAAAGATCAACTTGACGCTCGACGTCACCGGACGGCGGGAGGACGGCTACCACACGGTGGAGATGGTCATGCAGTCGATCGCGCTGCACGATACCGTGCGCGTTACCACCATCCACGGCGAGAAAAAGCCGCGCGGCATCGTGCTGAGCTGCAGCCTGCCGTTTCTGCCGACCGACGAGCGCAATCTGGCGTACCGTGCGGCGGAGCTGTTCTACAAGGAGACCGGCGCACTGCTCGAAACCTGCGAGATTCACATCGAAAAGCGCATTCCGGTTGCGGCAGGTCTGGCGGGCGGCTCGACGGATGCGGCGGCTGTGCTGCGTGCGCTCAACGCATTGCATACAGCCGGTCTGACCGACGACGAGCTGTGCGAGATGGGACTTAAACTGGGTGCCGATGTGCCGTTCTGCCTGCGCGGCGGCACCATGCTGGCGCAGGGCATCGGCGAGGAGCTGAGCCTGCTGCCCGATATGCCGCACTGCTGGGTCGTACTGTGCAAGCCGCCGTTTGCGGTGCCGACCAAGGAGGTCTATCAGGAGATCGACAGCGTGGATATCCTCGAGCATCCGGACAACAAGGGTATGATGGCTGCGCTCGATCAGGGAGATTACGAGGGCGTGTGCGCGTATCTGTCCAACGTGATGGAGACCGTTACGGCGGCAAAACGCCGTCAGATCGGCGAAATCAAGTCGTTTCTCGCAGAAAACGGTGCGGACGGTACGCTGATGAGCGGCTCCGGCCCGACCGTGTACGGCCTGTTCTCGGATGAGAGCCGCGCCAAAACGGCAGCGAAAATGCTGCGTCGCCGTTTCGCAGATACATTCCTGACGGAAACCTGCAATTAAACGAGTATAGAAAGCCGCCTTTCGGGCATACTGGGTACACCGGATGCAGAAAGGCGGTTTTGTTATGCAGAAACAGGATAGAAAGGCACTCGCGGCAGTGCTGACAGCGGTTCTTGTGCTGTTCTGGTCGGCGTTTGCGCCGCAGAGTCCTCGTGCGGCATGGTGGTGTACGGCGTTCTCCATCACCTGCGAGGAGGCGGCAGGTGAGAGCAGAACAGGCAGCGACCGGGTGGAATTTCGGTCACTTCTGGCAGACTTGCTGCTTCACAAAGATAACACTTAACTTTTCAGTCGCTCTATGGTATAATGACACAGTGAAACACGAAATTCATTTGCCAACGGAGGAAATTTATGAAGATCATTAACGAAAAGGGCAAGCTGTTCGGCATCATCAATGTTGTCGATCTGCTGGTGCTGGTCGCTGCGATCGCTGTCGTAGCCGGTGTCGGCTACAAGCTGTTTGCCAAGCAGATCAAGGAGGTTGCGTCTCCGCAGGTCTCCCTGACGATGACCGTCCGCGTACGCGGTGCAACGCCGTTCCTGGTAAACGAGGTGCAGCGCAACAGCCAGGTAGGCAAGTCGCTGGTAAACGGCAACAGCTATGTCAATGCGCAGATCACCGACATGAAGATCGATGATTACAATCAGCAGGTTACCACCGCTGACGGCCGCATTGTAACGGCAACCGATCCGGAGAAGAAAGATCTGGTATTCACCATCACGACCAAGGTTTCCAAGGGCACGCCTGCACCGGCCATCGGTACGCAGGAGGTGCGCGCAGGCCGTACATTCATTGTAAAGACCAACGATTTTGAGACGACCGGCAACATTGATTCGGTCGATATTGCGGATAATTAAAGCCTATGAAAGCGTTATTTGAAAACAGTCTGTTCGTGCGGCTGTTGATGTGTCTGCGCGCATGGTACCACGAGGGCGCTATCGCGGGATTCTTTAACCGTATCCGGCAGGCGTACCCAAGCTCGGTGTTCTGCCTTTTGTGGAATAAATTCTGCGCGGCACCGATATGTACCTCGGCGAACAGCATCTATGCGCGAATTCTGGCAGCGCTGCGCCGGTTTGTCGAAAAGCTGGGCGGAATTGCGGCAAACAGCCTGATCTACCGCATCTGCCTTGCTGTCTGGCGGCCGATTGAGCGTGTTGCAGGCGGCGGCCTGATCGGCAGAGCCTGCAGGTTCGTCGGCATGCGCGGTCTGCTGCTGATTTGTCTGGCGATGTATCTGCCGCTCGATTCCGCTGTCCGCTGGGTGTCGGACGCCGGTTATCTGCCGTCGTTTGTGGCATCCGTGTGGGATGAGTGTCTGATGCTTGCTGCATTTGCGTACATCCTGTGGCACATGGCGATGAAGCGTGCGCCGCTCGGCTCGCGTGCTACGCCGGTGGACGCATATCTGCTGCTGTTCATCGCGGTCGGCTTTTTCCTGATGTGTGCGGTTTCTCCGAATACGCATATCGCGGTAGCGGGCTACCGTGCGGTTGTGGAGTACCTGTTCTGGTTCTTCCTCGTCACCCGCCTGATTGAGAACGACCGCGATTTCGCGGTATTCTACGGTGCGCTCGTCGTGATGGCACTCTGCATTGCGGCGCACGGCATTTATCAGTATATCGTAGCCGCGCCGATCCCGTCGAGCTGGGTCTCTCAGACCGAGGCCAGCGTGCGTACGCGTGTGTACTCGCTCACCGGCAGCCCGAATATCATGGGCAGTCTGCTGGTGCTGTTTGCCCCGATGGTGGCAGGACTTGCATATTACAGCAGTAAAATGTGGGTCAAGGTGCTGGCCATCTGCGCGACCGGCATGATGTGTCTGAGCTGCATTTTCACCTTCTCCAAGGGTGCCTGGGGCGGTCTGGCAGTAGCCGTTGTGATTTTCGCCATCTTTCTGGACCGTCGTTTGATCGCGCTGATGGGCGTGGCCGGTGTCGGTGCACTGCTGGCAATCCCGTCTATTGCGAACCGCATCACTTATCTGTTTACTGCAGATTACCTTGCAGCAAGCCGCCGCGCAGGTCGTGTCATTCGCTGGTCCAAGGGTCTCAAGCTGCTGCAGGAGAGCAATCCGGTGCTCGGCTTCGGCCTCGGCCGCTTCGGCGGCGCGGTTGCCATGCAGAACAAGGTCATCGAGGAGACCAAGGATTTCTCCTACTTCTACATGGATAACTATTATCTGAAAACGCTGGTTGAGATGGGTTATCTCGGTCTGGCGTTCTTCATCCTGCTGCTGTTCGGTCTGGTGCTGTGGAGCCTGCGCTCGATCGGCCGTACCGGCTACACCAAGGGCGACCGCACGCGCGTGCTGGCGGTTTCTATGTTCGCAGGTATGTGCGGCGTGCTGGTGCACTGCTACTTCGAGAATATCTTCGAGGTGCCGTATATGATGGCGTATTTCTGGAGCATGGCGGCAGCGGTTATGTACCTCGGGTACTTCCGAAAACGAAAAACCTGATTTTTTAGAGAACCTTCGTGAGAGGGTTCTCTTTTTTTCTCGGCACCGACTCAGCGGGGCACACGAACCGCGTTAGCGTGTTCGCCCCTGACGGGCGGGGAGTTTTTCGCTTAACCTCAGCGAGGGGAGTACGCCGTCTGCGGCGGCGGGAACGTGCCGCGCCACGCGGCGGGGCAAGAGGGTAGACACCTGCGGTTTCTACCCTCTTAACTCCCGTTTCCCTTTATTTCTTAGTCTGGCGCAGATTGCCGACATGTGACCGCTTCGAAATGGGGGAACGGCAGAGGATTTTTTCTACCGTAGGGGAGCACAGTGTGCTCCCATGTCCCGACATATTCGCAGCGTCAGATAAATTACTGCTACACATGTGGGTTCATCTACGCAGAGCGCGGCATAACCGTGCCGCACAACTCTTTAACGTGTTATACCGCACGGCATCTGCGAATTTAGGTGTTTGGTACAATTTATCTTCGTAGGCCCTGTCTATAACAACGCGCTAAAGGATCGCGCGGCACTGCTATGCCGCGCCTGCGAAGACTTTCCGGTCTATGTAGCAGTACGCTGTCTGTGAACTGCGAATAGGTTGCGAAAAACACGGAAGAAAAAATCCTCTGCCGTACTCCTTTTCGCAGCGGTCACATGTAGGTAATCTGCGTCAGATTAGGAAGCAAGGGAAAGGCAGGAGTTCAAAGAGGAAGGGAAACCGCAGGTGTCCCTTCCTTTTTGCCCCTGCGGCGGGCGCCGCACGTTCCTGCGCTCCGCAGAGCGCAAATCCCGCTGAATCACAGGCGAAACCTCGGTTTAACATAGATTTTACTCGAAAACACACACTTTACTTAAACTTAACGAACTCTCGCTTTTGCATTTTACAAAACTTCCGTAAGATAATCTTGTAACAAAAAACGAAGACGAATGTAAAAGGAGAACAAATTATGAAAAAGAGCATTTCCACGCTTCTGGCAGCACTGATGCTGACCGGTGCACTGAGCGGCTGCGGCGGCAGTTCCTCTTCCGATTCTTCGGATTCCCAGGCAAGCGGTAATGACAGCGGCGTATCCGGTGCGATCACCGTTATCTCCCGTGAGGATGGTTCCGGTACGCGCGGCGCGTTCATCGAACTGACCGGTGTAGAGGAGAAGAACGACGCAGGCGAGAAGATCGACAATACCACCGCGGATGCCGAGATCGCCAACAAGACCGATGTTGTACTGACCAGCGTAGCAGGCAACGAGAAGGCTATCGGCTACATTTCCCTCGGTGCGCTGAACGACACCGTAAAGGCTGTCAAGGTAGACGGCGCAGAAGCTACCGTAGATAACGTAAAGGCAGGCACCTACAAGCTGTCCCGTCCGTTCAACATTGCAACCAAGGGCGAGCCGACCGGCGTAGCCAAGGATTTTATCAACTTCATCCTCTCCAAGGAAGGTCAGGCTGTTGTAACCGATAACAAGTACATCGCTGTTGACGACAATGCAGCAGCCTTTACTTCCGACGGTTCCTCCGGACAGATCGCAGTCGGCGGTTCCTCCTCGGTATCCCCGGTTATGGAGAAGCTGATCGAGGCGTACAAGGCTGTAAACCCGAACGCAAGCATCGACCTGCAGACCTCTGACTCCACCTCCGGCATGACCGGCACGATGGACGGCACCTTTGCCATCGGCATGGCATCCCGCGAGCTGAAGGACGACGAGGCTGCACAGCTTACCGGCACCGCCATCGCACTTGACGGCATCGCAGTAGTCGTAAACCCGGCGAACACCATTGACGACCTGTCTATGGATCAGATCAAGGGTATCTATGTCGGCGACATCACCGACTGGGGCGACCTCGCGTAAGCGAATTCACAGACTGATAAAACAGGGCGAAGCGATTCGCCCTGTGCCTATATAGGAGATAGATTTATGAAAAACCTTCGGGAAAACCTGATGCACATGGTATTTTTTCTCTGTGCACTGACCTCCATCTTTGCGGTGGTGCTCATCTGTATTTTCCTGTTTGCGAACGGTGTGCCTGCCATGAAGGAGATTGGCCTGCTGGACTTCCTCACAGGCGCGAAGTGGAAGCCGGGCAACGACATTTACGGCATCCTGCCGATGATCCTCGGCAGCCTGTACATCACCGCCGGTGCGATCGTTATCGGCGTGCCGATCGGTCTGCTGACCGCGGTATTCATGGCATTCTACTGTCCGAAAAAGCTGTACGGTCTGCTTAAGCCGTGCACCGAGCTGCTGGCCGGTATTCCGTCCATCGTATACGGCTTCTTCGGCATGGTCATTATCGTACCGGCAGTCCGTGCGGTGGCAGGCGTGTTCGGCGCGGATATCTCCGGCTCGTCCATTCTGGCGGCGTCCATCCTGCTCGGCATTATGATTCTGCCGACCATCATTGGCGTGTCCGAAGCGGCGCTGCGTGCGGTTCCGATGAGCTACTACGAGGGCGCCGTCGCCATGGGCGCACGGCATGAGCGTGCCATATTCACGGTTATGGTACCGGCTGCCAAGTCCGGCGTGCTGGCTGGCATCGTGCTCGGCATCGGCCGCGCCATCGGCGAGACCATGGCGGTTATCATGGTAGCGGGCAACCAGCCGCGGTTGACCGGCAGCATGCTCAAGGGCATCCGCACCATGACGGCAAACATCGTGCTTGAGATGGGCTACGCCACCGGCCTGCACCGTGAGGCGCTTATTGCGACCGGCGTTGTGCTGTTCGTATTCATTCTGCTCATCAATCTGGCATTCTCGGTTCTCAAAAGGAGGAAGGAAGCATGACAAGAGAAGCTGTCTCTGCTGCAAAACCGGCAGTGCGCGCACAGGCAAAGACCGGAAAGGTGCACGGCGCCGCATCTGCGGCTGTGCTCAAGGGTCTGGTGTACGGTGCGGCTGTGCTGACCTTTGCGGTGTTGCTGTTCCTGCTCGGCTATATTCTGGTGACGGGCATTCCGCATCTCAAGCCGTCGCTGTTCCAGTGGAATTATACCTCTGAGAACGTCTCGATGATGCCTGCCATCCTCACTACGGTTGAAACGACCGCGCTGGCACTGCTGTTGGCCGTGCCGCTCGGCCTGTTCACCGCCGTGTACCTGAATGAGTACGCCAAGCGCGGCAACAAGCTGGTAAACGTCATCCGCATCACGACCGAGACGCTTTCCGGCATTCCGTCCATCGTGTACGGCCTGTTCGGCATGCTGTTCTTCGTCACTAGGCTGCACTGGGGATACTCGCTGCTGGCCGGTGCGATGACGCTGGCGATCATGATCCTGCCGCTCATCATGCGTACCGCTGAGGAAGCACTGATAGCGGTTCCGGATTCCTACCGCGAAGGCTCGTTCGGTCTGGGTGCCGGACGTCTGCGCACGGTATTCCGCATCGTGCTGCCTGCTGCGGGTCCCGGCATTCTGTCCGGTGTTATCCTTGGTATCGGCCGCATCGTCGGTGAGACCGCGGCGCTCATCTTTACCGCAGGCACCATGGCACAGATTCCCGGCCTGTTCCAGTCCGGCCGTACGCTGGCCATCCACATGTATGTGCTCTCGGGTGAGGCGCTGCACATGAACGAGGCAAATGCTACCGCAGTCGTTCTGCTGCTGGTGGTCCTGCTGATGAATATGCTTTCCGCTCTGGCAGCGAAAAAGCTGACCAAGAAGTAAAGGGAGAATGAACATGGAAAATAAGATCGAAATTCACAATATGAATCTGCATTACGGCGATTTTCACGCCCTGCACGATATCAATCTGGATATCAAGGAGAATGAGATCACCGCATTCATCGGACCGTCCGGCTGCGGCAAGTCTACGCTGCTGCGTTCGCTCAACCGCATGAACGATCTGGTGGAAAACTGCCGTATCACGGGCGATATCATGCTTGACGGTCAGGATATCTACAAGAACTGTGACGTCAATCTGCTGCGCCGCCGTGTCGGCATGGTATTCCAGAAGCCGAATCCGTTCCCGATGTCGATTTATGATAACATCGCCTACGGTCCGCGCACGCACGGCATCAAGAGCCGTGTGCAGCTTGACGAGATCGTTGAAACCTCGCTCAAGCGTGCTGCTATCTGGGAGGAGACCAAGGATAACCTCAAAAAATCCGCGCTGTCCATGTCCGGCGGTCAGCAGCAGCGTATCTGCATCGCGCGTGCGCTTGCCGCAGACCCGGAGGTGCTGCTGATGGACGAGCCGACCTCTGCGCTTGATCCGATCTCCACCGCGAAGATCGAGGACCTTGTGCTCGAGCTCAAAAGGGATTATACTATCGTTATGGTAACGCATAATATGCAGCAGGCCACCCGTGTTTCGGATACGACTGCATTCTTCCTGCTTGGCGACATGATCGAAGTGGATGACACCGAAAAGCTGTTCTCCATGCCGTCGGACAAGCGCACGGAAGACTACATTACGGGGAGGTTCGGCTAATGAGAAACCGTTTTGACAATCAGCTTGCGGAGATGAACAATGAGCTGATCTCGATGGGAGCACTGTGCGAAAACGCAATCGCCAGTGCGGTAAAGGCTCTGCTTGAGGGCGATATCAAGCTGGCGGCGGCCGCCATCCGCATCGATCAGGAGATCGACCGCAAAGAACGCGAAATCGAGTCCATGTGTCTCAAGCTGCTGCTGCAGCAGCAGCCGGTGGCAAGCGATCTGCGTCTGATCTCTTCCGTGCTGAAAATGATCACGGATATCGAGCGTATCGGCGATCAGGCAAGCGATATTGCGGAGATTGTAACGTATCTGTCCGGTGCGTGCGGTCACAACACGCATATCGACCAGATGGCGCAGGCAACCATTAAAATGGTGACCGACAGCCTGGACGCGTTTGTCCGCCGTGACCTGACCCTTGCATGGAGCGTTATTGAATATGATGACGTGGTAGACCGCCTGTTTGACGAGTGCAAGAGCGACCTCATCGCGGAGATCGCGCAGAACCCGGAGGACGGCGAGCGCGTACTCGATGTGCTGATGATCGCCAAGTATCTGGAGCGTATCGGTGACCATGCAACCAATATTGCCGAATGGGTGGAGTTTTCCATCACCGGCTCGCATAAAAGCGCAATGCACGGCGCGGAAGCGGCGGCGCGCTGACAGAAATCGGAGTGTAACATATGATATACTGTGTGGAAGATGATGCGGGTATCCGCGAACTGGTGGTGTACACGCTGCGCAACACCGGTTTTGAGGCTGACGGCTTCGAGGACGGTGCGGCGCTGACCGCTGCTCTGAAAAAATGCAAGCCGCAGCTGATTCTGCTGGATATCATGCTGCCCGGCGAGGACGGTATCACCATTCTGCGTCGTCTGCGCGCAGCGCCGGATACAGCGAAGATTCCGGTCATTCTGCTGACTGCGAAAAACACGGAGTACGACAAGGTAGTCGGTCTGGACACCGGTGCGGATGATTACATTTCCAAGCCGTTCGGCATGATGGAGCTGATCGCGCGCATTCGTGCGGTCCTGCGCCGCACCGAGGATATGCAGGGCAAGAATGAGCCGCGTCCGCTGGTAGCTGGCGGCATCTGTGTGGATGAGCGTGCTCACACCGTATTCGTTAACGAGCAGGAGGTGCAGCTGACGCTCAAGGAGTACCAGCTGCTGTGCCTGCTGATGAAAAACCGCGGTGCCGTGCTCACGCGCGATGTGCTGCTCGAGAATATCTGGGGCTATAATAATGAAAGCGAAACCCGCACGGTCGATGTGCATATCCGCACGCTGCGGCAAAAGCTGGGCGCGGACGGTGCGCTGATCGAGACTGTCCGCGGTGTCGGCTACCGCATGGGAGAGCACACATGAGAAAGCGCGTATTCGGCAGCATTTTCCTCACATCGCTTGTCACGCTGCTGCTGACGACCGGGCTGCTGCTGCTGGCAGTTCACGCCGGTCTGACCAATGACATGCGGCGGCGGCTGGTGACGGAGAGCAGCTACCTGTCTGCGGTGGATAACATCCGGGAGAAGCTGGAGAAGTTTGGCTCGGTGTATGCCGACCGTTTGACGCTGGTCGCGAAGGACGGCACGGTGCTGTACGACAACCGCACGAATGCCTCCGAGATGGAGAACCACGCCGTCCGTCCGGAGATTGCGGCGGCAGAGAAGAACGGCACGGGCGAGGACAACCGTCTGTCCGAAACCTTCGCTGAGCAGACGTTTTATTACGCGGTCCGTCTGAAAAACGGCGATATTCTGCGCATTTCCGCAACTGCGGACAGCGTGTTCGGCGCACTGTCGAATGCGTCACCGTGGATTGTGCTGATCATCCTGCTGACGCTGCTGGTTGCAGCTGTGCTGGCAGGCTGGCTGACCGGTCTGTTCCTCAAGCCGATCGAAGCACTCGACCTGCATGATCCGATGAAGGGCGAAGCCTATGACGAGCTGTCGCCGCTGCTGCACCGCATGGACAAGCAGAACCGCAAAATTCAGGCGCAGATGGACGAGCTGCAGCGCCGTCAGGCTGAGTTTGACGACATTACGGCCCGCATGGATGAAGGTCTGGTACTGTTTTCCGGCAAGGGCATGATTCTGTTCGCCAATCACGCTGCGCGGGCGCTGTTCCCGCATGACAGTGCGGAAGGCAGCTATCTGACGCTGTGCCGCGACGCGAATTACATTCAGGTGGTCGAGCAGGCGCTCGACGGCAAAGGCGCGCACGGAAAACTCGAGCGGAACGGCCGCATTTATGAACTTACGGCAAGCTCGGTGGAGGAGAACAGCGCATGGCATGCCGCCGTGCTGCTGATCGTGGATATTACCGAGCGCGAGCGTGCCGAGCAGCAGCGGCAGGAATTTACAGCCAATGTGTCGCATGAGCTGAAAACGCCGCTGACCAGCATCATGGGATACGCGGAGATCATCGCGGGCGGCATTGCCAAGCCGGAGGACGTAGCGCCGTTTGCGGGCAAGATCCGTACGGAAGCGCAGCGGCTGCTGGCGCTCATCGAGGATATCATTCACCTGTCCCGGCTGGATGAAGGCGGAGAAACGGTGCCCTTTGAGCCGGTGGAGCTGTCCGCACTCTGTGATACCGTGCGCGACCGCCTGCAGAGCAAGGCAGCAGGCAAGGGCATCGCGCTGCGCATCGAGGGAGAACCGGCTGCGGTTTCCGGTCAGCGCCGCACGCTTGAGCAGATGATCTTCAATCTAACGGATAACGCCATCAATTACAATAAGCCGCAGGGCAGCGTGACGCTTGTGACCGGCACAGAGAACGGCCGGCCGTTCGTGCAGGTGGCGGATACCGGCATCGGTATCGCGCCGGCGGACCAGCAGCGTGTGTTTGAGCGGTTCTACCGCGTGGATAAAAGCCACAGCAAGATGACCGGCGGCACCGGACTGGGGCTTTCGATTGTCAAGCATGGTGCGGCGCTGCATCATGCGGAGGTTGAGCTAAAGAGTGCGCTCGGCGAGGGAACTTGCATTACTTTGCGGTTTCCTAAAGAATAAGCTGCGCTCTGCGGAGCGCGGGAGACTGCCGCATCCGCGGCGGGGACAAAGAGGAAGGGACACCTGCGGTTTCCCTTCCTCTTTGAACTCCTACCTTTCCCTAATTTGATAGCCTGACGCAGATCAGAGACCGGCGACAGCTTCGAAAATAAGAGTACGACAGAGGATTTTTCCTCTGCTACGGACGGACCAATTTCAGGTCCGTCCTTTTCTTATACCTTTTCGCAGTGTCGGATACCGTACTGCTACACATACGGTTAAATCTACGCAGGCGCAACATGACCGTGTTGCGCAATTCGTTAATCTGGAGTTTGCGCACGGCACCTACGGATTAGGCGTTTGGTACAAGTTATTTTCGCAGGCCCTGTCTGTAACAACGCGCTCACGAATTGTGCGGCACTATTGTGCCGCACCCAGCGTAGATTTTCTGGTCTGTGTAGCAGAATGGTATCTGATACTGCGGATATGCGGATACATGGCGCACGAAGTGCGACCATGCGGAAGAAAAGATCCTCTGCCGTTCCTTTATAGTCTCAGCTCTGCAAATTTCGCCGTGCTAAATAGGAAGAAGGATGATTCACAAGAAGGAGGGAACCTTGGTTCTCTCCTTCTTGTGCCCCTGCCGGGTAGGCAAGTTCCGTTCGCCTCGCAGGCGAAATCCCCTCAAAAAAGAAAATCTCAAAAAAATTAAGAAATTTTGAAAAAAACACTTGCGCGATACACCCGGTGTAGTGTATACTAATTACAGTTGCGCAAATGCGTAACCGAATTGCCGCGCAAAGGAGTTTCTCCTGCGCACGCCCATTGGCCATTAACCGGATTTTCCCGGCGTGGTCCCTGGTGCGGTCCAAAAACGGCCGACCTGCCGTTATACCGGGTAATCAAGCAATTTGACTGCAAAACAGGCTAAAACTGCGTAAAAATCAGCACTTTTTCCGATTGCAGCCATTGGTTTCTCGTGCTATAATTAACGCTGGTCTGGTTGAGTACTGGACCGGCGGTTTTTTATCCCCGCCGCTGTCCGTGGAAGGGCCACGAACAGTGTAAAGAAAAGTGGAGGGCAAACAGACAAATCAGAACCGGATTAACCCACCGGCGCTCGATTGCTGCACTACCCCCAAACTTCTTATATTAAAGGAGAGCATTTTATGCAGATCACTGATCCTATCGCGGATATGCTGACTCGTATCCGCAACGCTGGCAATGCTCGTCATGCCAGTGTGGATGTACCCGCATCCAAGATGAAGAAGGCTATTGCCCAGATCCTGCTCGACGAAGGCTACATCAAGTCTTTCGAGGTTGTAGAGGGCAACACCCAGGGCATTATCCGCATCGCACTGAAGTACGTTGATAACCGCCAGAAGGCTATCACCGGCATCAAGCGTGTGTCCAAGCCGGGCCTGCGTGTATACGCTGGCGCACAGGAGCTGCCGAAGGTACTCCGCGGCCTTGGTATTGCCATCGTTTCCACTTCCAGAGGCGTCATGACCGACAAGAAGGCTCGCGAGCTGAATGTCGGCGGTGAAGTTCTCGCATTTGTATGGTAAGGGAGGTATAAACAATGTCTCGTATTGGTAGAATGCCGATTGCCATCCCGGCCGGCGTTGAAGTCAAGATTGACGGCAGCGTTGTTACCGTGAAGGGCGCTAAGGCAACCCTTACCCGCGAATTTCATCCAAACATGACCATCGCGGTAGAGGGCAACGAAATCCTCGTAACCCGTCCGAACGACGACAAGCACAACCGCGCACTGCACGGCCTCACCCGCAGCCTGGTTCACAACATGGTTGTTGGTGTTACCGATGGCTTCAAGAAGGAGCTGAGCGTTCAGGGCGTTGGTTACCGTGTCGCTAAGCAGGGCAAGGATCTGGTTATGAACCTCGGTTACTCGCATCAGGTTACCATGAGCGAGGTAGAGGGCATCACGATCGACGTTCCGAACCCGAACACGATCATCATCTCCGGTCCTGACAAGCAGAAGGTTGGCCAGTTTGCAGCGGAAGTCCGCGAGAAGCGTCCGCCGGAACCCTATAAGGGCAAGGGCATTCGCTACGCTGATGAGTATGTCCGCCGCAAGGAAGGCAAGACCGGCGCTAAGAAGAAGTAAGGAAAGGAGAGGCGAAAATAAATGGTTTCGAAGAAGGATTCCAACAAGGCGCGCCTTCAGCGCCACAAGCGCGTACGCGCTAAGATCAGCGGCACCGCTGAGCGTCCCCGTCTGGACGTATTCCGTTCTGCAAAGAACATCTATGCACAGGTTATTGACGATGTAGCCGGTGTAACCCTCGTATCCGCCTCGACTGCAGAGAAGAGCTTTACCGAGTACGGCGGCAACAAGGAAGCAGCCAAGAAGATTGGTCAGATCGTTGCCGAGCGCTGCAAGGCTAAGGGCATTGAGACTGTCGTGTTTGACCGCGGCGGCTATGTGTTCCACGGCCGCGTGAAGGAGCTCGCAGATGGCGCCCGTGAGGGCGGCCTGCAGTTTTAATCGGGAGGAGGTAAAACATGGCTCAGTTTAACAGAAACGATAAGCGTGAGGACGAGTTCTCCGAGAACGTTGTAGCGCTCAACCGCGTTGCCAAGACCGTTAAGGGCGGCCGAATCTTCAAGTTCGCAGCTCTGGTCGTTGTAGGCGACGGCAAGGGTACTGTCGGTTTCGGCCTCGGTAAGGCTTCCGAGGTTCCGGACGCTATCCGCAAGGGCATCGAGGACGCCAAGAAGAACCTCGTTAAGATTTCTCTGAAGGGCACCACCATCCCGCACGAGGTTATCGGCGAGTTCGGTGCAGGCCGCGTTCTGCTCAAGCCTGCTGCTCCCGGTACCGGCGTTATCGCCGGCGGCGCTGTTCGTGCAGTAGTTGAGGCTGCCGGCATCAAGGACATCCGTACCAAGTGCCTGCGTTCCAACAACCCGCAGAACGTTGTTACCGCAACGATGGAAGGCCTGAAGAGCCTGCGCGACGCAGCTCAGGTAGCTGCTGTACGCGGCAAAGCCGTAGAAGAACTGTAAGAAAGGGGTAACTGACAATGGCTAACATGAAGATTACCCTGAAAAAGAGCCTGGCTGGTCGCTTGGAGAAGCACATCGCAACGGCTCATTCTTTGGGGCTTAAGAAGATCAATGACGTAACCGTTCAGCCGGACAACGCGCAGACGCGCGGCAAGGTAAAGCAGATCGGTTACCTGCTCGAAATCGTAGAGGAGGCGTAACCCATGAAGCTGCATGAATTGACGCCTGCCGCAGGCGCTACCAAGCCGGCATACCGTAAGGGCCGCGGCGCTGGTTCCGGCAATGGCAAGACCGCAGGTCGCGGTCACAAGGGCCAGTGGGCCCGTTCCGGCGGCGGTGTCCGTCCGGGCTTTGAAGGCGGCCAGATGCCTCTGGCACGTCGTCTGCCGAAGCGTGGTTTCCACAACATTTTCGGCACCACTTACGCACCGGTCAATGTTTCCGCACTGGAGAAGTTTGAAGACGGCGCTGAGGTAACTGCAGAGATCCTCTGCAATGCCGGCATCGTTAAGAATGCTCTCGACGGCATCAAGATCCTCGGCACCGGCACGCTGACCAAGAAGCTGACCGTTAAGGCAGCTGCTTTCTCGGCTTCCGCAAAGGAGAAGATCGAAGCCGCAGGCGGAAAGGCCGAGGTGGTTTAAGGTGTTTCAAACCCTTAAAAACGCCTGGTCTATGCCCGAACTGCGCAAGAAGATGCTGTACACTCTGTTCATCATCCTGATCTTCCGCTTTGGTTCGTGCATTCCGGTTCCGTTTATTGATACCGCGCTCCTGTCTCAGTACTTTGAGCAGGCATCGGTAAACGGTTCAATGCTTGGTTATCTGGATATGTTCACCGGCGGTGGTCTGTCTCGTGCGACCATCTTCGCAATGTCCATCACCCCGTATATCAATGCATCCATTATCCTTCAGCTGCTGACTGTTGCCATCCCCGCTCTTGAGCGCATGGTAAAGGACGGCGGCGAGGAAGGCCGTGAGAAGATTGCAAGCTGGACCCGTTACCTCGGCGTTCTGCTCGGTCTGCTCCAGGGCCTGTCCTACTACGCACTGCTCCGCAACGGTTTCGGCGGCAAGACTATGCTGTCTAACACCGGCGCGCTTGCAGCCGTAACCATTATTGTAACTTTCACCGCAGGCACCGCGCTGATCATGTGGATGGGCGAGCATATCACCCAGAAGGGTATTGGCAACGGCATTTCGATCATCCTGTTCGCAGGTATCGTTTCCCGCGGTCCGTCGCTCATGCGTACGCTGGTTAACCTGTTCCAGACCGGCACGAGCGGCATCGTTTCCGGCATTGCAATGATTATCGTCGGTCTTGCGATCGTTGTATTCATCGTTTATATGTCGAATGCAGAGCGCCGCATCCCGGTTCAGTACGCAAAGCGCGTAGTTGGCCGCAAGATGTACGGCGGTCAGTCCACCCACCTGCCGATCAAGGTCAATGCGTCCGGCGTTATGCCGATCATCTTCGCATCGTCCATCCTGTCCCTGCCGCAGACCATTTCGATGTTCTGGCACCCGGAGAGCGGCTCGGTTGGTGCGCATATTCTTAACCTGTTCTCTCAGACCAGCGTGTTCTACATTGTACTGTACGCACTGCTGATCCTCGCATTTGCATACTTCTATGCATCCATCCAGTTCAACCCGATCGAGATCGCCAACAACCTGAAGAAGAACGGCGGCTTCATCCCGGGCTTCCGTCCAGGCAAGCCGACCAGCGACTTCATCACCAAGGCACTCGGCAAGGTCACCTTCGTTGGTGCGCTGTTCCTCGCTGTTGTAGCACTGCTCCCGCTGATCGTAGGCGCAGTAAACTCCAGCCTGAGCAACGTAGCACTGGGCGGCACCTCGGTTATCATCGTAGTAGGCGTTGCGCTTGATACGGTGAAGCAGATGGAAGCACAGATGCTGATGCGTCATCATAAGGGATTCCTGGAATAATTCTGGAGGCTGTGTTCAAATGAATTTAATTCTGCTGGGCGCTCCGGGCGCCGGTAAGGGCACGCTTGCTTCTTACCTGATCGAGCAGATGGGTGTACCGAGCATTTCCACCGGTAACATCCTGCGCGAAGCGATTAAGAACAATACTCCGCTCGGCCAGTCCGCTAAGGAGTATATGGATGCCGGCAAGCTGGTACCCGATGAAGTGGTTATCGGCATGCTGAAGGAGCGTATCGCTAAGCGCGACTGCAAGAGCGGTTTCATCCTCGATGGTTTTCCGCGTACGATTCCGCAGGCGGAAGCACTCGACGAGATTGCTCGCATCGACTGCGCTCTGTCCCTTGAGGTTGCAGACGACGTCATCGAAAAGCGCATGACCGGCCGCCGTGTCTGCCTGCGCTGCGGTGCAACCTATCACGTTGAGGCAAATCCGCCGCGCGTGAAGGACGTTTGCGACATCTGCGGCGATAAGCTGGTCATCCGCAGCGATGATCAGGCTGAGGTCGTTCGTCATCGTCTTGAAACCTACCATGAGCAGACCGAGCCGCTCAAGGGCTACTATGAAGCCCAGGGCAAGCTCAAGAGCATCGATGGTGCTCAGGGCATCACCGCTACCGAAAAGTTTGCAGTAGAGGCGCTGGGTCTGTAATATGATTCATATCAAGACGGAAAAAGAGCTTGAAAAAATGCGTGTTGCCGGCCGCCTTACCGCTATTGCGCGTAAGGCGGCGGCAGACGCCGTAAAGCCGGGTGTTACCACCTGGGAGATCGACCGCATCGTCCGCAAGACGATTGAGGATGCCGGCGCCAAGCCGTCCTTCCTCGGCTACGGCGGCTTCCCGGGCAGCGCCTGCGTATCGCTGAATGACCAGGTCATCCACGGTATTCCTTCCAAGCACGCAGTTGTCAAGGAAGGCGATATCGTTAAGGTTGATGTTGGTGCATACATCGGCGGTTTTCACGGCGACTGCGCCTGCACGGTTCCGTGCGGTGAAGTAAGCGAAGAGGCGAAAAAGCTGATCGCTGTAACACGTCAGAGTTTCTTTGAAGGCATTAAATTTGCCCGTGAGGGCTACCGCGTATCGGATATTGGCGCAGCCGTTCAGGCTTACGTCGAGGCCAACGGCTTTTCTGTCGTGCGCGACTACGTCGGTCACGGCGTAGGCGCTGCGCTGCATGAGAGCCCGGAGGTTCCGAACTACGGCAAACCGGGCCACGGCATTCGCCTGCAGCGCGGTATGGTCATCGCGGTAGAGCCGATGGTCAATGTGGGTGTTTACACGGTCAAGGTCCTGCCGGATGGCTGGACGGTTAAGACCAAGGACGGCAAGCTGTCCGCTCACTACGAAAACACCATCGCTATTACGGATGGAGAGCCGGAGATTCTTACGAATATCGACGGCGAAGTGCTGTAATGGCAGAGATTCGTACCGCCGACATTGTGCTGTCGCTGACCGGAAGGGACAGAGGACAGCTGATGCTGGTCGTCGCAGAGGAGGGGGATTTTCTTCTGCTGGCGAACGGACGTGCGCGCCGGGCCGAAAACCCGAAGCGCAAGCGCCGCAAGCATGTGAGCCTGCAGGGCCCATGCGACGAGCGCACACGGCTTAAGCTGCAAAGCGAAAGCCGGCTGACAAACAGCGAGATCCGCAAGGCGCTCGCCCTCTGGACAGGGGACGAGAACGCAAATTGACCGAGGAGGATAAACCACAATGGCAAAAGATGATGTGATTGAGCTCGAGGGTACCGTCGTAGAGGCGCTGCCCAATGCAATGTTTCAGGTAGAGCTTCCCAACGGCCATAAGATTCTGGCGCATATCTCGGGCAAGCTCCGCATGAACTTTATCCGCATTCTTCCCGGCGACAAGGTCACCGTTCAGATGTCGCCTTACGACCTGACCCGCGGTCGTATCACTTGGCGTTCCAAGTAAGATAAAAAGCGGGCGGAGGTACGCATGTGACCTGCGCGCCAGTGGTCGCCGGACAGGTTTCCGGTGTCCCATCCCACCAAAAATTTGATGGAGGTAAAATAACATGAAGGTAAGACCGTCTGTAAAGCCGATCTGCGAGAAGTGCAAGATCATTCGCCGTAAGGGCAAGGTTATGGTTATCTGCCAGAACCCGAAGCACAAGCAGAAGCAGGGCTAAGAGCACCTGACGGTGCTTATAGGGACTTTCAAAAAGTCCCTATATACGAAAATCAGTTCCAGTAGAAACTGATTTTCGATACCGAAATGACGCGATCCAAGATCGCTGAGTCAAGGTATAAAATGAACGGGCAAAGCTCGTCCATTTTATGATGACTGCAAGCAGTCATCAATAAATGCGCACCCAGGGGTGCGGATCATGGTTTACGCGAGCACGACAAGCACGCACGGCGAGTGCGGCGCTGCAGGAGCGGAGGCGGCTCCTATACTGTGTTTGCAAACACGCCTCAGTGTGTAACTATGGAGGTTATAATAGTATGGCACGTATTGCCGGTGTTGACCTTCCCCGCGAGAAGCGCGTGGAGATCGGCCTGACCTACGTTTTCGGCATTGGCCGCAAAACGTCCAACGAGATCCTTGCTAAGACCGGTATCAATCCGGATACCCGCGTTAAGGACCTGACTGAAGAAGAGGCTGCTAAGCTGCGTGAAGTCATCGAGCGCGACTACAACGTCGAGGGTGACCTGCGCCGTGAGATCGGCCTGAATATCAAGCGCCTGGTTGAGATTGGATGCTACCGCGGCCTGCGCCATCGCCGCGGCCTGCCGGTTCGCGGTCAGCGCACCAAGACCAATGCTCGTACCCGCAAGGGCCCGAAGAAGACCATTGCGAACAAGAAGAAGTAAGGAGGGGAACGTATAAATGGCTAAGGTACAGAAGAAGGGCGCTGCGACCCGTACTCGTCGTCGTGAGCGCAAGAACATTGAAAAGGGCGCGGCACATATCCGTTCCTCTTTCAACAACACGATCGTTACCATTACCGACCTGAACGGTAACGCTATTTCCTGGGCTTCCTCCGGCGAAATGGGCTTCCGCGGTTCGCGTAAGTCCACTCCGTTCGCTGCTCAGACTGCGGCTGAAACCGCTGCTGCTGCTGCAATGGAGCACGGTCTGAAGACTGTTGAAGTATACGTTAAGGGCCCGGGTTCCGGCCGTGAGGCTGCAATCCGTGCACTGCAGGCCGCTGGCCTCGAGGTTACCATGATCAAGGACGTAACCCCGATCCCGCACAACGGCTGCCGTCCGCCCAAGCGTCGTCGAGTTTAATAGAGGAGGAACCAATAAATGGCTAAGAATACCCAGCCCGTTCTCAAGCGCTGCAAGACGCTTGGTCTTTCCCCTGCGGTACTTGGTTACTCCAAGTCCACGAAGCGTCAGCCCAAGCAGAGCCGCCGCAAGCAGTCCGAGTACGGCATGCAGCTGAACGAAAAGCAGAAGGTAAAATTCATCTACGGCGTACTCGAGAAGCAGTTCCATGCTTACTACGAGAAGGCTGAGCGCAAGCAGGGCATCACTGGTGAGATCCTGCTGCAGGAGCTCGAGCGCCGTCTGGACAACGTAGTTTTCCGCATGGGCTTTGCTAACACCCGCCGTGAGGCTCGTCAGCTGGTTAACCATGCACACTTCACCGTAAACGGCAAGCGCGTTAACATTCCGTCTTACCAGGTTAAGCCGGGCGACGTAGTTGCAGTTTCCGAGAAGTCCCGTTCTACCACCAAGTTCAAGTCTCTGCTGGAAGAGAACGGCAAGAAGGCTTGCCCGAAGTGGATCGAGAAGGCTAACGATTCCTTCGAGGGCAAGATCGTTGCGATGCCTGCACGTGACGACATCGACTATGATGTTGCCGAGCACCTCATCGTCGAGCTGTACTCGAAATAATAGACCCTCGCTTTTGGAACAGGCGCGGCGTCTGCTTCGCCTGTTCTATCTTAAGTTTCCAACCAACGTGAAGGAGGGTACCACATGATCGAAATCGAAAAACCGCGTATTGACTGTGAACAGCTCGCGGAGGACGGTTCCTACGGCAAGTTCGTTGTAGAGCCTCTTGAGCGCGGCTACGGCACCACGCTGGGCAACTCTCTGCGCCGCATCCTGCTGTCGTCTCTGCCTGGCACGGCAGCGTCCAGCATCAAGATCGCTGGTGTGCAGCACGAGTTTTCTACGATTCCGGGCGTTAAGGAAGACGTTACCGAAATCGTGCTGAATGTTAAGGGCATTATTGCCAAGCTGCATTGTGATGGTCCCAAGACGGTCTACATCGAGGCCGCCGGCGAGGGCGAGGTCAAGGCTGGCGATATCCACGCAGACGGTGAGGTCGAGATTCTCAACCCGGATCTGCACATCGCTACCCTGATGAGCGACGCGCGTCTGTCCATGGAGATCACGATGACTTCCGGCCGCGGCTATGTTCCGGCTGAGAAGAACAAGCAGCATCAGACCTCCATCGGCGTCATTCCGGTGGATTCGATCTACACGCCGGTTTACAAGGTAAACTACACGGTTGAAAACACCCGTGTACGCGACCTGACCGACTATGACAAGCTGACGCTCGAGGTATGGACCGATGCAACCATCAACGCACGCGACGCGGTTTCGCTCGGTGCAAAGGTTCTGCGCGACCACCTCGATCTGTTCGTAGACCTGTCCGAGGAAATCGGCTCCAAGTCCACCGTTGTTGAAAAGGCTGAAGCGCAGCACGATAAGGTGCTTGAAATGACCATTGAGGAGCTTGACTTCTCCGTGCGTTCGTTCAACTGCCTCAAGCGCGCAGGCATCAACACGGTTGAGGACCTCATCAACACCTCCGAGGAGGACATGATGAAGGTTCGTAACCTGGGCCGCAAGTCCCTGGAAGAGGTTATCGGCAAGCTGGAGGCTATGGGTCTCCACTTGGCGAAGTCGGAAGAGTAATCTTCGGACACTGTAACTTGAACTGTTGCGGCGGTACGATTACCGCGCCGCCGCTTTACTTTAATTTGGAGGTAAACTCACATGGCTAACAATCGCAAGCTCGGCCGTGCTACGGATCACCGTATGGCTATGCTGCGTGCGCTGGTAACCTACCTGCTGGAGAACGGCAAGGTTGAGACCACGCTCGCTCGTGCCAAGGAAGTAGGCCCGCTGACTGAGAAGATGATCACCCTGGGCAAGAAGAACACCCTGGCATCCCGCCGTCAGGCTATGGCTTTCGTAACCAAGGAAGCTGTTGTTGCTAAGCTGTTCTCTGAGATCGCTCCGGAGTACGCTAACCGCAACGGTGGCTACACCCGCATCATCAAGACCGGCCCGCGTCGTGGCGACGCAGCTGAAATGGCGATCATCGAGCTGGTTAAGTAAGTTAATTTTTAACTTCTGACGACTCGATCTGTTCCAAAACAGAAAAATGATCCTAAAAAGGTTATCCAGTAGCGTGCTTATTGGATAACCTTTTTCTTTTTGCCTTTTTGGGATACCTATGATACTATGTAGGTAGAACGTAAATTGTCTGATCGAAAATTGGAACGTTGAAGGAGGGCTGAAAGATGTTTGCAATGTTTGATATATTGAGTGTCATCGTCCCCATCATGTTTATTGTCGTATTTGGCATCATCATTTTTTCCATCATACAGGGGATAAGCACATGGCATAAGAACAATAATTCGCCCAGATTGACCGTACCGGCGGTGATCGTCGCAAAGCGCACAGATGTCTCGTATCACCGGCATGCCAATGCAGGCGACATGAGCGGAGCGCACGGCTTCCACACAACGTCGAGCACGACCTATTATGTCACGTTTCAGGTGGAAAGCGGGGACCGGATGGAGTTCCATGTTTCCGGCTCGGAATATGGTATGCTTGCAGAGGGCGATGCCGGCAGACTGACCTTCCAAGGGACGCGGTATCTGTCGTTTGAGCGATAGTTTTTATTCGAGAGGGACTTGCGTATGCCGGAAAATATTCAAATAATCTGTTTGGTGCGGCTGTTTGCGGTCTGCTGATCGGTGTGGAGCGACGAGAAAAAATGCAGGCGACCGAGCTTGCGGTCGGTCTGACAGACGGCAAAGGCGATCTTGTGCGCCTGTATGACTGGCTGGCACAGAGGAAAATCACCGTGCGCGAGATCGATCTCAAGCGGAAGGAAGGCAATTCGGTAAAAATTGTGCTATATATCGCCATGCCGCGGCATTTCGATAAAGCGGATTTCCTGCGGCTGCAGGAGGACATTCTGGATGTGCAGTCGGTTGAGATATAAACGGAATAGCAAAGCCGTTCGGCAGAAATGCCGGACGGCTTTTGTGCTGGATGAATAATATAATGTTGAAAAAACAGGATTTGTTTGGTATACTGTAACAAACAAATAAAGGGAGGTCCCGCTATGAAAAAGAGAATCCCCGCAATCATCCTGATGTTTGCCCTGTTTCTGACCACATCCTATGCGGCGAACACCTATCGTAAGACGATTGCCGTCACGTCCGGCGTCAATGTGGAATTTAACAACGAAGCAATCGACATGACAGACGCCAACGGCAAAGCGGTCGAGGCGTTTATCTACAACGGCACGACCTATGTGCCGATTCGTGCGGTGTCCAATGCGTTCGGCGCGGATATCGGCTACGACCGCAATACGCAGACGATTTCGATTTATGATGATTTCACAGAAATTGTTACAGCAGCGTATAAGTTGGAGCGTACAATTACCATATGATTACTTCCTATTAGGAACACTGTAAATACAAGGCTTTTCGGAGCCTACAAACCAGAAAAAATAATATTTGATCTATCACATTACGCAAAAAGCCGTCCGGCATGAAAAACGGGCGGCTTTTTTGCGTGGATAGACGGAAAGGAGGCACAAAAATAACTACAAAATTTTAGCGTTCAAATTTGTGCAACTTTAACGAAAAGGAGGATCGTAAATGGCCGATGAAAAACTGAACACAGGCCCTGCGGAGAATACTTCCCCGGAGGCCGCCGAGCCTATCACCACACCTGAACAGGCCGTAGCGTCTGAGCCCCGGCAGGAACATACCGGGCCTACCATACCTGAGCCCGGCGATGTGGTTGTGTCCTTTGACAAAATCAATGAGCTTATGGCGGAAAAGAGGCAGAACGCCCGCGCCGAAGTCGAAAAGGCGGAAACTCCAGAAACGCCGGAGGCAGCAGCCCCCGGAGAAACACCGCAGCCCGCCAATACGGAGGAGCCGAAAAAGCCGCGCCGTGGTCGTCCACCGAAAGTAGAAAAGGCCGCGACTGAAAATCAGAAAGCGGAGAAATCGGCTGGGGCCCGCAAGGGCCGCCCACCCAAGGCGGATAAGGCGGCCCCTGACAAGCCCAAGCCGTCCAAACGAGACAAAGTGTCCCGAAGCGATGGAAAGGCCCCGGATGCCAAGGAGCCCATTAAGCCCGCACAGGATACGGCACTGAAGGAAACTGCTGCTGTGGAACAGACGGCTCCCGAGCCGACTACACCGCCCCGCCCGGTTGAGGAAGGCAAGCTGGTTTATCTGAAACTTTCCGAGGTTCATCCGTTTCACACATTCCGTCCGCACCCCTTTAAGGTACGGGACGATGCGAAGATGCAGGAAATCGTTGCTTCTATCCGCGTAAACGGTGTAATGGTTCCCGGTCTTGCCCGCCCGGAGAAAGATGGAAACGGCTATGAAATTGTAGCGGGCCATCGCCGTACCCACGGCAGTGAGCTGGCTGGACTGGAGGAAATGCCCTTTATCGTCCGTGAAATGACCGACCACGAAGCGGTACAGGCCATGAAGGACAGCAACAAGCAGCGTGACGGGATGCTCCCCAGCGAATTGGCCGCGCTGCTGGAACTCGAGGTTGAGGACATCAAGCATCAGGGCGGGCGGCTGAAAGGTGTTGCGGAAGGCGATGTCGGGAAACGCTCGGTTGAGATTGTAGGCGAGGCGCATGAAATGAACTATAAAAAGGTCATGCGCTACTTGCGGCTCAACTCCCTTGTGCCGGAGCTTCTGGATAAGGTAGACGATAAAAAGATGGGCTTCATGCCTGCCGTGGAGCTTTCCTACATCAAACCGAAAAATCAGAGGCTTATTGCTGTTTCCATTGACGGGGAGCAGGCTTCGCCCTCGCTGGCCCAGGCCAAACGGCTCCGGGAGCTGGATAAGGAAGGCAAGCTCAACGGCGATGTCATTGACGGTATCTTATCAGAACAGAAAAAGGAGGATCGAGGCGTGATTATTTCTACTGCGGAACTGGAAAAGTATTTTGGCAAGGAGGTCACTCCCGCCAAAATGAAAGAACAGATTATGTCCCTGCTGGATGACTGGAAAGAAAAACAGCCGCCGGAGCTGGCAAAAGCCCCGAAAAAGCAGGAACTTGACAAGTAACAACTTCGAGACACTTTGTCCCGAGGGCCCCGCCCTCGCGCAGAGGCTCTGGTGGTATATATCCCCCGTCGCCGCCTGTTTTTTAGTACAGCCGGGAGTGGGCCGTCAAGGGTGCAGCGCACCGCCGTTTTCGGCGGCTCGCCCTTGACGGTCTGCCCCGGCTGTGCTATTTCCCCGGCAAGCGGCGGGGGTATATCCTCCAGAGCCGCCCCCTTTCCCAAGACTGGGAAAGGGCGTGGGGTTTGGGTTGAACTTTCTTATTAAAATATCGGAGGTATGAACGATGAAACGACCCCTTGCTTATATCACCGCTGCATGGCTCGGCGGCGATAGCGAAAACGCAGAACTGGCGGCGCAGTATTGCCGCACCGTGTATGAGGCAGGCTTTTCTCCTATTTGCCCGCCCCTGTACTTGCCCCTGTTTCTCAATGATGCTGTTCCCGAGGAGCATAAAAGCGGCATCGACATGAGCCGTGACCTGCTCCGCCGTTCTCATGTGCTGGTTGTTTGCGGGCACAGTATGACCGAAGCCATGAAAAATGATATTGCCGTGGCCCAGCGGCTGGGAATTACGGCAACAACCCTTGAGGGCATCCTGACCGTCAAGGGACAGGGCCGCCGCTAATGGCAACCCTGTTTGAAGCCTACGTTACCAACGTCGGAAAGTACAGCGAGGGCCAGCTTGTGGGTGAAACACTGAAATTTCGCACAACCGCCCAGGAGGTGGAGGCTCTCTTGAAACGGATCGGCGTGGATGGCGTCCGCTATCAGGAAATTTTTATTACCTCTTTCGATGGGGATGTGCTGGGGCTCTATGACCATTTGAGCGAGTATGAAAATCTGGACGAGCTTAATCATCTGGCCTGCCTGCTTTCCGGGCTTACCTCATCGGAGCTGGAAACACTGGAGGCCGTCCTCGACAGCGGCGATCACTGTTCTTCGGTGCGGGACATCATCAATCTGACACAAAATCTGGACTGTTACGGCTTTTACCCCGGCGTATCCGATGAGGAAACGCTGGGGCGTATTTATGTGGACGATCTGGAAATGTTGGATGTGCCGGATCAGGTAAAACCGTATTTCGATTATGAGGCGTATGGCCGGGATGCCTGCATCCACGAAAACGGCCATTTTGCCCCGGGCGGCTATGTTGTCAAAGAAAGCGATCATTTCGTGGAAGTGTATCACGGCTTGCAGGATATTCCCAAGGAGCATAAGGTATTCTCTTTCCCGAAGCTCTCTATCCGGGAGCAAATGGCCGCTTATCAGGAAATCATAGACGGTTCTTCTTTGGAGGGCTACCGTCAAATGCAGAAAAAAGACCGTGGGGATCGGTGATGGCACTTCGAGACAAATTGTCCCAAGGAAGGAGGCGGTGTAACTGATTGATGAAGATATTTCCCGGCGCACGATAGCCATATCCGTAAAAACAACCAAGCTGACGGCGCGGGGACTGGCGTATGTGCTGGGCATGGTGGGCCGGAAGATCCGCAAGGCATACCGTGGGCGGCAAGTACCTCATGGAAAACAAAGTGTGCGAAAGCTCATGGCCCACGGTACAGCCACCAACAGCATTGAGCTATCCGGGGATGCCAAGTCCTTTGACCGCGTGGCCCGGAAATGGAATGTAGACTATGCGTTCTATAAAACCGGGCCGGACAAATACCTGCTGTTTTTCAAGGCTGGACAGGCAGACGCAATGACCGCCTGCTTTTCTGAGTATTCCCGGAAAGTGTTAAGCAAAGCAAAATCGAACCGTGTTCCCATCCGGGAACAACTGCAACAGGCGGCAGATCAGCTTTCCAAAGAAAAGCCGAAGCAGAAAGAACGTGCAAAGGAGGTGGCCCATGAGGACAGATAAGATCAGAAAATATCTCATTCCGAACATTCCCTATCTGTTCATCCTGTGGGCGTTCCTCAAGCTGGGAACGGCCTACCGGCTGGCGGCGGGGAACGATTTTGCACATAAGCTCATCGGGCTGGGCCAGACGATTGGCCCGGCCTTTGTTGACTTTGCACCCGGTCTTGCTCCGCTGGATTGGCTTGTCGGTATTGTAGGCGCAGTTGGTTTCCGGCTGCTGATCTATTTCAAAAGCAAGAACGCTAAGAAGTTTCGGCGGGATGCAGAATACGGCAGCGCTCGATGGGGAACGGAAAAAGACATCAAACCGTTTGTCGATCCGAAGTTTGAAAACAACGTGATTTTGACCGGGACGGAGTTTCTCACGATGAACACCCGCCCTAAAATCCCCGCAAATGCCAGAAACCTGAATTGCTGTATTATCGGCTCATCCGGCTCCGGCAAAACCCGCTTTTGGCTCACGCCCCAGCTTTTACAGGCTCATTCCTCTTATGTGGTGGTCGATCCCAAAGGCGGTGTGCTGGGGCAGGTCGGGGCTTTCCTGCAAAAACGCGGGTACAAAATCAAGGTGTTCAACAGCATTGATTTTTCAAAATCCATGCACTATAACCCGTTGGCGTATATCCGCAACGAGGCCGATATTCTGAAATTCGTGGATGCCCTGATTTCCAACACCAAGGGCGAAGGCAAGGAAGGCGATCCATTCTGGACGAAATCGGAAACGCTTTTGTACTGCGCCCTGATTGCCTACATCATTTTCGAGGGGCCTGCCGAGGATCGGAACATGAATACCCTTGTGGATATGATTTCCGGCATGGAGGTCAAAGAGGATGACGAGGACTTTATGAACGCGGTGGACTATATGTTTGCCGGGCTCGAAAAGCGCAAACCGGATTGCTTCGCGGTCAAACAGTATAAAAAGTACAAATTGGCCAGCGGCAAGACGGCAAAAAGCATTTTAATTTCCTGCGGTGCGCGGCTGGCTCCCTTTGACATTCCGCAGCTTCGTGAAGTCATGGCCTATGACGAATTGGAGCTTGACCGCATCGGAGATCGGAAAACAGCGGTATTCTTCATCATTTCCGATACCACGCAGACCTACAACTTTTTAGTGGCGCTTGCTTTTTCGCAGATGTTCAACCTCCTGTGTGAACGGGCGGACAATGTTCACGGTGGCCGCCTGCCGCACCACGTACGGGTGTTGTGGGATGAGGCAGCCAACACGGGACAGGTGCCCCAGCTCGAAAAGCTGGTCGCGGTTATCCGCTCCCGCGAGGTGAGTCTTTGCCTGCTGTATCAACAGTTGGCACAGTGCAAGGCCATTTACGATAAACACGCCGAGACAATCCTCGGCAACATGGACAGCGTGGTGTTCCTCGGTGGCCGCGAAGCCAGCACCATCAAGGAAATATCCGAGAACTGGCTGGGAAAAGCCACAATCAGTATGCAGACCGACAGCCGCTCCCGTGGTCAGTCGGAAAGCTACAGTCAAAATACCCAGCGGCTGGGCCGGGAACTGATGACCCCAGCCGAACTTGCAACCATGCCGGGAGATAAATGTATTTTGCAGCTTCGGGGCCTGCCCCCGTTCTTTTCTCCCAAGTATGATCTGAAACGGCATCCGAACTACCGTTATACGGCGGAGGCCGATAAACAGAAAAACGCTTTTGACCTCGACAGGCTCATTAACCGCCGCAGGCGGCCCGGTCTGAACGAGGCGTGTACGATGTATGAGGTGACTGTGCCGGACGATGCGCTCACAGAAGAGGACGAGGACATCCTCAACTATGATGACATCGACGATCCAGACGCCTTTGCATAAACGCTTCGAGACAAAGTGTCCCGAAGTTTGTAACCTGCCGCCTGCAAGGGCGGCTTTTTTGTTACCGGGAAAATCCCGGAGAAATGGAGGCTTATATGGCATTTTTCTCATCTGCAATCGACACTTTACAGACCCTCGTTATCGCGCTCGGCGCTGGCCTTGGCGTGTGGGGTGTGGTCAATCTGCTGGAGGGCTACGGCTCGGATAACCCGGGCTCCAATGCTCATGGTTAATAAAGAAGCACAACAAAACAGGACAAGGACAGTCAGCCCCGCCGCTATTCCGAGCAAGGCAAATTATAGGGTAAAGTCTAAAAAGCATTTGTAACATTTCTATAAACTCTATTGACTTGAACACCTCCGGGAGTTATAATATGTTTTGCTATTTAGGAACGCTAAATAGCAAAACTAAAGTGAGGTAGAGAGTATGGATAACAGGTATGTGCAGCAATTCAAAAAAGGCTCTCTTGAAATGATACTTTTGTGCTTGATCGGACGCAAAGAAACCTACGGCTATGAAATCATTACAGAGCTAAATAACAGCGCGTCCGTTTTGGGCTATGCAAAAGAGGGAACGATTTACCCTATTCTGTATCGTTTGCAGGAAGCCGAGTTAATCCAATGCCGATTAGCCCCGGCAGCGGCAAATGGCGGATCAAAAAAATACTACTCCCTTACCCATAAGGGCAGAGAGGTATTAGACGAGCTGATTTTATTTTGGGCGAGCTATGAAAGTTGTGTAAATGGCTTTATTGCCACCTATCAAACAGCGGAGGTATCAGAATGAAAGAGCAATACATTAAGCAAGTGGAAAAGGAATTGAGTTTAACACGCAAAGCAAAAAAAGAGGTCGTGCGTGATCTGAATGAAGTCTTTGCTTCTGCGTTGGAGCATGGCGAAACGGAACAACAGGTAATCGAACGGTTAGGCACTCCCAAAGAGTTTGCAGAGAATACCGCCGAGCAGTTAGGCATTGACAGCGCAGCACCGCAGAAACGGAAAGGGATTATTTCGAGCGTTGCAGCCCTTGTCGTTGCCGTTGCAGCGTTTGTGATTTACGCCACTACCCAATCCGGGAAAGTGCCGGACGGGGCAATCGGACAAGCAGACGCAATGACAAACATTCAAGTTGAGGGAGCTTTTGGATTTGACGCTTCACAAATCATTTTGGCAGTCGGTGTAATCGCGGTTACAATCGCAATCATTCAGATTATCCGAACCGTCCGCAAAAACAGGAGGTAGCTATGAAAAAATTTGTTTCAATAATCGCTATTTTACTTATGCTTTCTTTGGCTGCCTGTTCCAATCAAGATACGCCGTCCGCTGCGGATAATCCAAGCAATACACAAACAGAAAGCAATACCATGCTTGACGCGGGTGTATGGCCTGTGAATGAATACACCGAGGGGCTTCCCGTCCCGTCCGGTACGGTCGGTTGGGCTATGCTTGATACGGAACATGAGAATTGCAGTATCAGTATTGTGGATATAAGCGAAACCGACTATAACGACTATTTAGAGCTTTTGAAGCAAGAGGGGTTTTCTATAATAGAGGAAGTGTCGGAAGAAATTGAGGGACAGGACTATGTTTCTATCGGTACGCTTTTGTCAAATGGCGAAAAGGGATTGAGTATCAGCTACATTCCCGATAACTTCACAATTTACATTTCTTTCCTTAAATAATGAAAATTAAAATGATTAAATCGCCTGATAGGTGGGTGCTTTGCCCTATTTGTGGAAATAAAACACGAACAAAGATACGCCCCGATACAATACTTGAAAATTTCCCTCTGTTCTGTCCGAAATGCAAACAAGAAACACTAATCAGCGCAAAAGATTTGAATGTAGCTGTAATCCCACAACAAATAGCGGAATCAGCCGGAGCAGTCAACGGTCAAGATGAACGGCGCATAAATGCGCCGCCGTTGACAGCCCTGCCTGTTTCCGCTGATGGGTAATCAAGGGAGCGACAGACTAAAGTGCTGTCGCTCCCCTCACATTATGGAAATGAAAATTGAATATCGACCAAGCTGCAACGCCACAGATTTTTTGAAAGTCCGTGGCGTTTTTTTTGCGCCCATTTTTGGCAGACCGCACATTCCTGTTGTTGTAGAAAGTGACGGGGAAATTTGCCCAAAACGGTCTTGCGTACCGTAGTAGTGATGAAAAGAATACCGCAGCCATTTGGAAGAAAGGTATGGGGCTACCGTAGTAGTGATGAAAAAAATCAAAAGAAGCGTTTGGCATTTTTCGGTTTCTTTCGTGGAGGGGGACAAACAGCGGGCAGAACACGCCGCCACTATCGCTATATTGATGAAACCAGCCATACCGTCCCCCTTGCGAATTGCAGTAAGGGCATAGAAAAAATCCGTTGGATTTTCCGCCTATTTGCCCCGCTGCGGTTTTGTAGGTATTAAGAGCAGCCTCACAGAGGAAAGCGGCAGTTTTTCAGAGCAAGATTCTACCGAGGTGCCAAAATTCGCTTATCGCTCATTTTGCCCCTGCGGGAATCTTGTTGGGGAGTGCCTTCCCCAAACCCTGCTTATGCGGCTTGCGCCGCTGAAAAACCCCTCAAAATATTTTTCGGATTTTTCAAAAACAGTTCCGCTTCACACCCTGTTTTTTTCCTATTAGTGAGAGGACACCACGCACAGAAAGGAGGTCAACCACCTATGAAACGATACAACACGCCGCACCGCAGCCGGGTAGTCAAAACACGCATGACCGAGGAAGAATACGCCGAGTTTGCCCAGCGGCTTTCTGCTTACCACATGAGCCAAGCCGAGTTTATCCGGCAAGCCATAACCGGGGCAGCCATACGCCCCATCATAACCGTTTCCCCCATCAATGACGAGCTGCTTGCCGCTGTCGGGAAGCTGACCGCCGAATACGGGAGGATCGGCGGCAACTTAAACCAGATAGCCCGGACGCTGAACGAGTGGCACAGTCCCTATCCGCAGCTTGCCGGGGAGGTACGGGCGGCGGTTTCCGACCTTGCTGCCCTAAAGTTTGAAGTCTTGCAGAAAGTGGGTGACGCTGTTGGCAACATTCAAACATATCAGCTCTAAAAACGCCGACTATGGCGCAGCGGAAGCCTATCTCACATTTGAGCATGACGAGTTTACCATGAAAGCCACCCTTGATGAAAACGGGCGGCTGATACCGAGGGAGGATTACCGCATTTCTTCCCTCAACTGCGGGGGCGAGGATTTCGCTGTTGCCTGTATGCGAGCCAATCTCCGCTATGAGAAAAACCAAAAACGGGAAGATGTGAAAAGCCACCACTATATCATCAGCTTTGACCCACGGGACGGGACAGACAACGGCTTGACCGTAGACCGGGCGCAGGAGCTGGGCGAGCAGTTCTGCAAGGAGCATTTCCCCGGACACCAAGCCCTAATCTGCACCCACCCGGACGGGCATAACCACAGCGGGAATATCCATGTGCATATCGTCATCAACTCCCTGCGGATTTACGAAGTCCCGCTTCTGCCCTACATGGACAGACCAGCCGACACGCTGGAGGGCTGCAAGCACCGCTGCACCAACGCCGCTATGGAATATTTCAAGAGCGAAGTCATGGAAATGTGCCACCGGGAGGGGCTTTACCAAATCGACCTCTTGAACGGCAGCAAGGAACGGATAACCGAACGGGAATACTGGGCGGCAAAGAAAGGGCAGCTTGCCCTTGACAAAGAGAACGCCGCCAGAGAAGCCGCCGGACAGCCGACCAAGCCCACCAAGTTTGAAACGGACAAGGCGAAGCTGCGCCGGACGATACGGCAGGCACTTTCCCAAGCTGGCAGCTTTGACGAGTTTTCTTCCCTTTTGCTGCGGGAGGGTGTGACCGTCAAGGAGAGCCGGGGGCGGCTTTCCTACCTCACGCCGGACAGGACAAAGCCTATCACAGCCCGAAAGCTGGGGGACGATTTTGACAAGGCTGCTGTCCTTGCCCTGCTCACGCAGAACGCCCACAGAGCTGCCGAACAGACCAAAGCCATACCCGAATACCCTGCCGCAGTTAAAAAGCCGTTACAAGGGGAAAAAGCTGCAAAAACCACCCCGGCAGACAACACCTTGCAGCGCATGGTTGACCGGGAAGCCAAGCGAGCCGAGGGCAAGGGCGTGGGCTATGACCGCTGGGCGGCAAAGCACAACCTAAAGCAAATGGCAGCTACCGTTACCGCCTATCAGCAGTACGGCTTTTCCTCCCCGGAGGAACTGGACGAAGCCTGTTCTGCCGCCTATGCCGCCATGCAGGAAAGCCTTGCGTGGTTGAAGCAGGTGGAAAAGACGCTGAACGGGAAAAAGGAGCTGCAACGGCAGGTGCTTGCCTATTCCAAGACCCGCCCTGTCCGGGACGGGCTGAAACAGCAGAAAAACGCCAAAGCAAAAGCAGCCTACCGTCAGAAGCATGAAAGTGACTTTATCATAGCAGACGCAGCCGCCCGCTATTTCAGGGAGAACGGCATTTCCAAGCTGCCGAGCTATAAATCCCTGCAAGCAGAGATTGAAAGCCTTATCAAAGAGAAAAACAGCGGCTACAACGATTACCGGGCAAAACGGGAGGAGTACCGCCGCTTGCAGACTGTCAAGGGCAATATCGACCAGATTTTACGCCGGAGCGAGCCGCAGCGCAGAAAGGAGCAGAGCCATGAACGGTAATATCCCCCGCATGGACTACCGCCAGTACCGGGCAGCCCGCCGCCTTGTGCATGAGTGCTGCAACTATGACAGCGGGAACTGCCTGCTGTTGGAGGACGGCGAGCCTTGCGTGTGTGTACAGAGTATCAGCTATTCGCTGCTCTGCCGCTGGTTTACCGCCGCTGTCCTGCCCCTTGATGAAGCACTGGAAGCCGCCCTCTTGCGCCGGGGAAGCCGGAAACGCTGCGCTGTCTGCGGGGCGTTCTTCTTCCCAAAATCCAACCGGGGGAAATACTGCCCGGACTGCGCCGGACGCATGAAGCGGATAAACGCCGCCAAACGGAAGCGGAAACAAAGGGAGAAATGTCACGCTTTAGGGCATTTCAAACCCGCATAAATCAAGGCTTTTTTGGAGGGTGTCAAAGGGTGCGTGATACATTTATCCTTTTCCCTTAAAAACGCCCCCTAAAAGCGTAACAGAACCCACAGACAGACACCACAAGGAGGTGAACCCTATCGCTGATTATATGACCGCAGGAACGGAGCTGCCCGCTTACCTGCCTTACCCCCGTTTCCTGCTGGAAACAGACCTATCCCACACCGCAAGAGAGTTATATGCGCTGCTGTTAGACCGTTCCACCCTTTCGCAGAAGAACGGCTGGCAGGACAGCGAGGGACGGACATACATTGTCTACCCCATAGCAGAGATAGCGGAAATGCTGGATAAAGGCTGCACCACCATAAAGGGCGCACTGAACGAACTGGACGCTGCCGGGCTGCTGGAACGCAGACGGACGGGCTTTTCTGCCGCCAACCGTCTGTATGTGAAAGTGCCGCCTATCCCAGTGGTACAGTTTTCCGACCAACTGACGGACGGAAAACCGCCCCTCATAAGGGCGGGAAACCGACCAACTGACAGCCGGAAAACTGACCTTATGACGGTCGGAAAACCGTCCCCTAACCAAACTAATATAAACAACCTAATAGAGAGCCAAACAAAAGGAGCGAGTGAGGGGCAGCCCCCCGCCGCTTATGGCAGATATAAAAATGTATTTCTTTCTGACACAGAACTTTTGGAGCTGGAACAGGACTTCCCCGGCAAGTGGGAGTATTACCTTGACCGCCTTTCCTGCCACATCGCTTCCACCGGGAAGCAGTACCAGAGCCATGCAGCCACCATTTACAAGTGGGCGCAGGAGGACGCTGCCAAAGAGAAGCCAAAGAAAGGCATACCGGACTATTCATTCAAGGAGGGAGAAAGCCTATGACCGATACAATCCACAACACCATACTGCCTATGACCGACACCACAGCCGAGCCGGAGGATTACACCGGGGAGGACGGGCTTTTATACTGCGGCAAATGCCGGAAACCCAAAGAAGCCTATTTCCCGGAGGGCAAGACCTTTTTCGGGCGTGACCGCCACCCGTCAGAGTGCGACTGCCAGCGGGCAGCCCGTAAGGAACGGGAAGCCGCCGAGAAGCGGCGCAGCCACCTTGAAACGGTGGAACGGCTGAAACGGCAGGGCTTTACAGACAAGACCATGCAGGACTGGACATTTGCCAACGATAACGGCAGCTGCCCGCAGATGAAGAACGCCGCCGGATATGTGGCACGCTGGGAACAGATAAAGGACGGGAACTACGGGCTGCTCTTGTGGGGCAGGGTAGGCACTGGGAAAAGCTATTTTGCCGGGTGTATTGCAAACGCCCTCATGGAGCAGGAAGTCCCGGTGTGCATGACAAACTTTGCAGCAATATTAAACGACCTTGCCGCCAGCTTTGCGGGCAGGAACGAATATATTTCCCGCCTTTGCAGCTTCCCCCTGCTCATCATTGACGATTTTGGAATGGAGCGTGGCACAGAATACGGTCTGGAACAGGTCTACAATGTGATTGACAGCCGCTACCGGAGCAGGAAGCCGCTGATTGTGACGACCAACCTCACGCTGGAGGAATTGCAGCACCCGGAGGACACCGCCCACGCCCGGATTTATGACCGCCTGCTTGAAATGTGTTCCCCTCTCTGCTTTACCGGGGAGAATTTGAGGAAAGCCGCCGCACAGGGAAAAATGGAACAGCTGAAACGGCTGCTTGCCGGAAAGGAGATTTGCCTATGACCGACACCCAGAGAAACAAACGCCCTGCCCGCCGCCCGGACTGCGTGACCGAAACGAGGATAGGCAACACAATCCTTGTGGTGTCTGGCTTTTTCAAGGAGGGGGCGACCGACACCGCCGCTGACAAGATGATGAAAGTGCTGGAAGCAGAAGCCGCCGCCGGATATTTGACCTGTGATAAGCCTGATTGAAAAACCGTCATTTTTACCGACCGTAAAGAAGCAGATTTGACGCTTTTGCCGCTATACAGACAGCCGCCCCATGTGGTACAATCAAGGTACGGAATAGTGGGGCTGGCTGTCGGAAACGGAGGAATTTATGTTAAGACAGACCACCCAGCAACTCATTACCGCCCTTTACCCAAGACTGTCCCATGAGGACGAGCTGCAAGGCGAGAGCAATTCCATTTCCAACCAAAAGAGGATTTTGGAAACCTATGCCAAACAGAATGGATTTTCTAATCTGCGCTGGTACACCGACGACGGTTATTCCGGTGCGAACTTTCAAAGACCCGGATTTCAAGCCATGCTTGCAGACATTGAAGCAGGGAAAGTCGGGACAGTTATCGTCAAGGATATGTCGAGGTTAGGGCGAAACTACTTACAGGTGGGAATGTACACAGAAATGATTTTCCCACAGAAAGGTGTCCGCTTCATCGCTATCAATGACGGAGTGGACAGCGCACAGGGGGAAAATGATTTTGCCCCGCTGCGGAACATTTTTAACGAATGGCTGGTGAGAGATACGAGCAAGAAAATCAAGGCAGTAAAACGCTCTAAGGGCATGAGCGGAAAGCCCATCACAAGCAAGCCCGTCTATGGCTACCTCATGGACGAGGACGAAAACTTTATCATTGACGAGGAAGCCGCCCCGGTGGTACGGCAGATTTACAGCCTTTGCCTTGCCGGGAACGGTCCGACCAAGATAGCCCGTATGCTGACCGAGCAGCAAATCCCCACGCCGGGGACGCTGGAATACCGCAGGACGGGCAGCACCCGCCGCTACCACCCCGGCTATGAGTGCAAGTGGGCGACCAATACCGTGGTTCATCTGCTGGAAAACCGGGAATATACGGGCTGTCTGGTAAACTTTAAGACCGAGAAGCCGTCCTACAAGCTGAAACACAGCATAGAAAATCCCCCGGAAAAGCAGGCGGTTTTTGAGAACCACCATGAGCCTATCATTGACCGGGAAACGTGGGAACGGGTGCAGGAGTTACGCAAGCAGCGCAAACGCCCCAACCGTTATGACGAAGTGGGCTTGTTCTCCGGCATACTCTTTTGTGCCGACTGCGGCAGCGTCATGTACCAGCAGCGATACCAGACGGACAAGCGCAAGCAGGACTGTTATATCTGCGGAAGCTACAAGAAACGCACCGCCGACTGCACAGCGCACTTTATCCGCACTGACCTCTTGACCGCTGGCGTACTCTCCAATCTGCGGAAAGTTACCAGCTATGCGGCAAAGCATGAAGCCCGGTTTATGAAGCTTTTAATCGAGCAGAATGAGGACGGGGACAGACGCAGGAACGCCGCCAAGAAAAAGGAGCTGGAAGCCGCCGAGAAACGCATAGCCGAGTTATCTGCTATCTTCAAGCGGCTGTATGAGGACAGCGTAACCGGGCGCATATCGGACGAGCGTTTCACAGAGCTGTCGGCAGACTATGAAGCCGAGCAGAAAGAACTGAAAGAACGTGCCGCCAGACTGCGGGAAGAACTTTCCAAAGCGCAGGAAGCCACCGCAAACGCTGAAAAGTTTATGAATGTGGTACGCAGGCACACTACCATTGAAGAACTTACCCCTACTCTGCTGCGGGAGTTTGTGGAGAAAATCGTTGTCCATGAAAGCGTTGCCCTTGACGGGAAACGCCGGGGCAAGTTACGCAGACAGGAAATCGAAATCTATTATTCTTTTGTCGGCAAGGTAGAACTGCCCGACACCTAACCGCCCGACCTATCCGACATACCTCATGTGCCGGATAGGAACGGCAAAATTTTTTACACTTCTATTACTTCTTTATCACACATAAGCAAAGTCCCAGGGCATGAAGCAGTTCATGGCTAATTAAAGGTAACAAAAAGAAAGGAAAAGCACAATCCAGACGGTATCAGCGGCAGGCTACAAGAATAAATTGTGATTACACAAGATTGGTGCTATAATAAGAGAAAAGTTCCTACCGGGGCAGCCACCCCGGCGGTGTGGATAGAAAGGCAGGAAAACAATATGCACATCAGCTATAAACCACTCTGGCATACACTGTTAGAGCGTGATATGAGAAAAGAAGATTTAAGGCTTGCCGCCGGTATGACAACGAATATGATTGCCAACATGAGCAAAGAGGGAAAGCACATCAGCATGGACACATTAGCCCGTATCTGCGAAACGCTGAATTGTGAGATTACCGATGTGATTGAGTTAGTACCAGACGAGCCTGCTTCCACAGGAGGTAAGGAACATGAGCGAATTGAAACCAAGAATAACAGAAAACGGAATTGATTATATCCTTATCGGAGATTACTACATCCCAGACTTGAAGCTGCCGGAAGAACGCCGCCCCATCGGAAAGTATGGACGGATGCACCGGGAATATTTAAGAGAAGTCCACCCAGCCAGATTGAACACATTGATACTGACCGGAGAATTGTGGACATATCTTGCAGACCTGAACGAACAGGCACAGGAACGGTTAGACACTATCATGGAGCAGATGAAAATTGCCGAGGGCGTAACCGAGGAATTAAAGTGTACCCGTCAAATGGAATGGGTGCGGCGGTGCAATAATATCCACAATCGGGCAGAAGAAATTGTTTTGCATGAGATAATTTATTCATAATAGTATGGTGTCAGGATTATGACAAATCAGAGGTTAAAAGGTGCGTTATGTTAAAAAGCATAGGGTTATATTTTAGAAAAATAGATTTTCTGAATTTTGCAATTGGAGCTATAATGCCAATCATTGTATTGTTTATAGTTTATTCATCAGTCAAATCAAATATAATTCTTCAAGATACTGATTTTTTATCACTGTTGATGAATCATAAAGGGAAATTCATATTTTACTTTTTCGTGTCCTTTATTGAAGAAGTTATTTTTAGAGGAATTATTTTTGGGCTGTTGCTGCAAAAATGTAAAAATAAGTATTTGAGTTGCGTAATAGCTGCACTTATTTTTACACTACCACATATTTTTAATACCGATAATATTTCTGTTCTGGTAATGTTTATTTTTCCTTTTCTATATGGAATATTTGCCAATGAAATGTTTTACACTACAAAGAGTATTTGGATGCCCACAGGATTTCATTGGTTATGGAATTATACAATAACAAGTTTGTTTCTTGTTACAGGAACACAAAGTTTCATATATGTACATATCATAGCAGCAATGATTATAATGATACCGTTGTTTTACATTGTTATTGGGAAAACACGCCTAAGTGGCGATTGATAGCTTACAGTTTATCGCTTTATACAACTCCCTTTTCGGAATTGTGTACCCACTGAAAACGAGCCTATAAACATGCATTCACAATGCATAAAAACACGTTCTGGCTATTTCCCACACATTGAAATATACACTTAGATAACGTATAATACGAAATATATTTTGGGGAGGATTATGACCATGAAAAAGAAATTATGCAGTATGGTTTGTCTTTGCTACTTTGTTTCAATTATGTTATGTGCATGTGGAAGAAAAGAACAGGGGAATCCTATTAGATTGCCAGCCAGAGAGGATATTGTATCGATTGGTGTCTCTGACGGTGACAAATATGCTATATCACCTAACACAGAAGGTGAAGCTACGGAGTTTATTGATGAATTTTTATCTATGCTAATGGATATGGAAACAACCAGTCAGCAATCAATCAATGATGCACCGGTCAACAAAGATTCTATTACGATCAATATAAATTGTGATGGGGCGGCAGGAACTACTCTTTTTTACTATGTAGATAAAGGAATCGAATATGTAGAACAGCCATATCAAGGAATTTATAAACCAACGCCTGCTTTAGGTAATTGTATAACTGAAATGCTTGCTTCGGCAGATAATAGACCGCTAATGGTAACATTTCAGGCATCGGTAATTGAAACGAATCATGATTCAATAATAGTAAAACCGGTAGATGGTTCTTTGGAACTTGATTCAGCAGATAAGTTTTATATATCAAACGAAGAGAACCTTGAATTGCAAATTGGAGATTTCGTAGAAATTAGCTATAACGGAGAAATAATGGAATCATATCCTGCACAATTAGGAGAGGTTTATAAAATTACCGTGATAGAACAGACAGAAGCAAATGCCATGTGGGATAGAATACCTATGGTAAGAATAGATGGTAAATTATACTACGATACAGGGAGAGAAAGCATCATGGATGCACGTTGTGGCACTATGGATGGAGAAATAACATCAACTGTCGATGGAACTGAAATACCAACAGAAGATAATCAGTCTAATTTTGGAAGTGGATTTGGTTATCAGTATGGAGCAGACGATACAATAGAAATTTATATGAATGAAAAGTGGTTCGTCTTTGAATACAGAGAAGAATCTGAATGAGAGAATAAACGATAGATAAGTTAAATTAAATTCAAAAGGCTGTCTCAATAAAGGGATAGCCTTTTTCAATTCTCAGCCTAAATTTTCTCAATATTCAGTAGGCAAAATCCAAGATACAGTTGCTCAAATTGCTCGAAAAATTAAAAAATGTATGAATATACACTAAAATTTGGGAAATGAACAGCGGGAACACTTTTCCGAAAAGGGAGTTATACAATATCAACTGAATAACCACAGCACAAACCGCTGCTACATGGAAGCTAACAAACCATGCAACAGCGGTTTTTCTTTATCGTTTTTTCCTCTGGCTGATAGGCGTTCCCATTTTCTTTGACTTTTTGAGAATCCGAATCAGCCAGCGAAATTCTTCGTCTGACAGATTTTTATAGTTGATGCCGAGCTGTTTGCAGTAAAGTACAACGAGCTTTTCATCCCGGCTGCCCTTGAAATTTTCGACCGCTTCCAGATTTTCTTTCAGTTCATCGGCAACGGTGGTCTGGGGCGCACTTTCACTGTCCTTTTTGTGAGCTTCCCGAATATCCCGGATAATGAGATTGAGGTCATCCCGTACCATGTGACTGAAATATTCATCATCACTGATATGGGCAGCTTGCAGCACCTTCAAATGCGGGTCATCTTCGCCGGGGCGATACCGTTCAATGATTTCATGCCGGACGGTATCGACAAGGGCGTTGAGATTCTGAATCTGCATGGTGGCAATCCCATCCACATAAATCTCAATGTCCGCAAGAAACTTGATAAAGTCCTTATGGGTGGCAAGTTCGCAGAGCAGACGGTTGTTAATCCTTCCGCTTTTCAGAAGTGCCACCATTTCATCACTCAAATGCAGTTCCCTTAATGGCGTGTTGATCTCAACCATGTTCTCTGTCCGGCAAAAGAGATAATCGAGGGGCACCCCATAAAAATCTGCCAGCAGGATAAGGTTGCCATGATTGATTTCCTTATAGTCATCTTTTTCATAACTTCCAAGAGCTGATTTTGAAATACCTGTTTGCTCTGCCAGTTCTTCCAGTTTTAATCTTTTGTTTAATCGTAAATCTTTTAGCCGTTCCTGTATTGTAGTAGCTCCGTTCATTGAAGCAGTTCCCCCTTCTGACAACATTTATAACCGTTGAATTGATTATACCATATCAATTCCGCAATCGTGGAAATTTCTGATTTTTACCCCTAATTCCTACTTTGTGGACATACGGCATAGGGCACAAAAATGTTCTATGATACAGGTAGTTCATCGATGGATTATTCCAATCGAATGACCAGCCTGTGTGGGATATGCTTCCCCGGCGATGTAGTGCCATGACTTTTGGCAGGGATGTGGAGGAACCCTGACCGAAACGAGCATACCAAAGGGAGCGATACGCCGCTGTGAGATTCAGGGGAGGAACGACACCGGGGAGAACTGGCGAACTGACACCGAAATGATACCGAAACACGACAATCTGATAGGGGGACAGTCTACCCTATCGCTGATACTTCGGGAGATTTTAAGCGGCTCTATGGCTGTAATTTTACCGAAAATCGCCCCGAAACCATACACTAAAACGGGAGGAAGCGCAATATGCCGAGAATGAGCAAAAAGAGGAAGCATGAGCTTTCTTTTTACCTCAATGACCGGGGGCGTGTCACTTACAACGAATTATGCCGGAAATGCCAGCATGGGTGCAGGCAGAGCTTCCGGGCGGTTGTGATTGACTGCCCCCGTTATTTATCCAAACGGGCAAAGAAAAAGGAGGAACACACCGAATGAATTTTGAATTTATGACGATAGACACACCATTGCCGCCCTGTATGCCCTTTCCCAGAGCGTTGACAGGATTTCCAGTCAGCAGCACCGCAAAGGTCATGTACTGCCGGATGCTGGACGCTATGCTGTCCAAAGGGCAGGAGGACGAAAATGGAATCCTGTTTGTCTGCTTCCCTGTCACAGCCATTGCTACAGTCCTGTCCCGCAGCCCCATGACGGTCAAGCGTTCTTTGAATGAACTGGAAACCGCCGGGCTTATCATGCGGGTGCGTCAGGGCATTGGAGAACCAAACAGGATTTATGTGCTGATACCGGGAAAGGAGAACGCTGCCCTTGCCTGATACCTCAAAGCTGGAAAAGCTCAACCGGGAGTTGGAAAAAAGCGAAAAGAAACTGCGGAAAGCCATCAATGATGAAAAGGCGTTGCAGCACCAGTTGAAGCAGCTTACCCGAAAGGAACGGACGCACCGGCTCTGCACTCGTGGCGGTATGCTGGAAAGTTTTCTGCAAGAGCCGGAACGCCTGACAGATGATGATGTCAAGGTGTTGCTCAAAATCATTTTTCACAGGCAGGACACGCAGGAATTATTGAAAAAACTGCTGGAACGGAAGAAGCCAGAAACCCCTTAGTTTACTAAGGGCGCAATTATACACCACCCAGAGGTTGGTGCATTGCGTTCTCCGAAGGCTCCTCGCCGGAGGGCTGTGATTTTCCGCAGTCATGGTCTGCTCCAAATCATACAGGGGACGCTACGCTTCCCCTGCGCTGGCTACCACCAGCTACCCTTTTGTGGACTTGCCATCTGGGGACACCTTGCGTTGCAAGCTGTTCCCAGCCGACAAGTTTGAAGTTATAAGTGGATTTTTGCGAAGCTGTATGATACTATTATTTTATAACGCTTTGAAAATTCGTGGATTACTTAACAAATTAGAAGGAGGTATTTTATATGTTTAAAAAAGCTTTTTGGGTTCCTTATGAGGATAGTGCCAATTACCCAACTCTTGCAAAAACTATGGAAGCAATTTCAAAGTATTGTGAAGAAAATGGTAAGTCTTATACATTTATTAACGATGACGAAGTGGAGATAAATGGAAAAAGATATGAAATATATAGGGGCTACGAAAATGGTAGTAGGGGAAATTACGGCATAAAATGTAAAGAAAAATAAATCCAGTTTGTTATTCTACACACATCGGGTCAACTTGTCCCGAACTTTCACAACTAAATACCCGCCGCTTACACAGCGGCACACCGAGCAGGAAATCTGAAAAAGGTCTCCTGCTTTTTTTCTGCCCAAAATGAGGTGGTAAAACGCCACCCCATCCACCAAGCATAGAAAGGAGGGATACGAAATGCCCTGTCCACACAACGAAATCTCGATTGTTCAGCGTAGCCAACAGCAGTCTGCGGTTGCCGCCGCTGCCTACCAGAGCGGCGAAAAGCTGTTCTGTGAATACGACCAAGAAGTGAAGCACTACCCGGAAAAGCGTGGCATCGTCCACAATGAAATCCTGCTCCCGGCAAATGCCCCGCCGGAGTATGCAGACCGCAATACTTTATGGAACGCCGCCGAAGCTGTGGAGAAACAATGGAACTCCCAGCTTGCAAGGCGGTGGGTGCTTACCATTCCCAGAGAGATACCGCCCGACCAGTACGCTGTCCTTGTCCGGGAGTTCTGCCAGCAACAGTTTGTTTCCAAAGGCATGATTGCTGACTTTGCCATCCATGACCCCCACCCGCCGGGACACAATCCTCACGCCCATGTCCTGCTCACTATGAGGGCAATGGACGAACATGGGAAATGGCTTTCCAAGAGCCGCAAGGTTTATGACCTTGACGAGAACGGGGAACGGATAAAGCTGCCATCCGGCAGGTGGAAAAGCCACAAGGAGGATACGGTGGACTGGAACGACCAGAAGTATTGTGAAATCTGGCGGCATGAATGGGAGGTCATCCAGAACCGCTATCTGGAAGCCAATGATCGCCCGGAGCGTGTGGACTTGCGTTCCTATGCCAGACAGGGGCTTGATATTATCCCTACTGTCCATGAGGGTGCTGCTGTCCGGCAGATGGAAAAGCGAGGTATCCAGACGAATATCGGCAACCTGAACCGGGAAATCAGAGCCGCCAACCGCCTGATGAAGTCCATCCGGCAGCTTATCCAAAACCTCAAAGGCTGGATTACCGAGCTGGGAGAAAAACGGAAAGAACTGCTTGCACAAAAGGCGGCGGAGGAAGCGACACTTCTTCCCAATCTACTGATGAAATATATGGAGATACGAAAGGAAGAACGGAAGGACTGGACGAGGGCTGGACAAAATCGGGGGACTTCACAGGACTTAAAGGCAGTCAGCGAAGCCCTGTCCTATCTCCGGCAAAAGGGGCTTTCCACTGTGGAGGACTTGGAAGCCTTTCTGGAATCTTCCGGGAAATCAGCCGCAGATTACCGCAATCAGATGAAGCCAAAGGAAGCCCGAAGCAAAGTGATTGACGGACTGCTTTCTGCCCGGACAGACTGCAAGGAATGTAAGCCTGTCTATGAGAAGTACCAGAAGATATTTTTTAAGAAAACAAAGGAGAAATTCAACCAGGAACACCCGGAGGTTGCCCGGTATGCGAAAGCCGCCGCCTACCTTGCCAAGCACCCGGACGATAAGGACAGCACCCAAAAGAAGCTGCAAGAGGAGCAGGAAACGCTTCTGGAAGAAATTGCAGCCCTGAAAACACCTCTGATCGAGGTACAGGCTGATTTGAAGAAGCTGCGGGACATCCGCTACTGGGTACGGAAAGCCACACCCGGCACAGAGGAAAGCAAAGAGCCGCCCAAGAAGCAGCCCATCAAGGAAGTCTTGCAGGATAAGGCAGACGAGAAAAAAGCACAAAGAACCGCCCCGGCACAGGCGAAACACAGACAACAGGATATGGAACTTTAACAGGCACTTGCCATTTTCAATCAGAGAATGTCAGGTGTTTTTTTCTTTTTTCAAGGAGGGATAGATTTGAATGTATTTGAAGCTGTGAAGCAGTCCGTCACAACCAGACAGGCTGCGGAGCATTATGGAATCCATGTAGGGCGGAACGGGATGGCTTGCTGCCCGTTCCATCATGATAAAACCCCAAGCATGAAGCTGGATCGGCGTTACCACTGCTTCGGCTGCGGTGCGGATGGGGATGTGATTGATTTTGCCGCCGCCCTGTATGGGCTGGGAAAGAAAGAAGCCGCCGTACAGCTGGCACAGGACTTCGGGCTTTCCTATGAGGACTGGAAACCGCCGGGAAAAGCAAAAAAGCCCAAGCCCCGGCAGAAATCCCCGGAGGAACAGTTTCAGGAAGCAAAAAACCGCTGCTTCCGTATTCTTGCCGATTATCTCCACCTACTCCGAGTGTGGAGAAAGGAATATGCCCCGCACTCCCCGGAGGAAGTCTTTCATCCCCGGTTTGTGGAAGCCTTACAGAAGCAAGACCATGTGGAATATCTGCTGGATGTGCTGCTGTTCGGGGAAACAGAGGAAAAAGCGGCTTTGATTACGGAATACGGAAAGGATGTGATACAGCTTGAACAGCGAATGGCAGAGCTTGCAGCCGCAGACGCAGCAAGAACTAAAAAACACCATGAACGCCATGCAGCCGCCCCAGAGCATTGAGGAAATCAAGGCGGGGCTGGAAACC
>NZ_BMQH01000007.1:0-1388 GCF_014648015.1 Butyricicoccus faecihominis | reverse complement strand
AACTGCCTGACCGTATTCCAGCGTGACCCGCTGCTTTCCGGGGCTATCGCATACAACATCCTGACCGACCGCAAGGACATCATAAAGCCCATCGGCTTCCACAGGGACAGCACCGCCTTAAACGATACGGACATGAAATATCTGCTTCTCTATCTGGAAGAAACCTACGGGCTTACCAATGAGAAAAAGATTGATAACGCCATCGGGATTGTGGCGAATGAAAACAAGTACCACCCCATCCGGGATTATTTAAGTTCCCTTGTGTGGGACGGGACAGAGCGAATCCGCTTCTGCCTACGGCACTTTCTGGGAGCTGACGCAGATGATTACACCTATGAAGCGTTGAAGCTGTTCCTGATGGGCGCTATCTCACGAGCCTTTCAGCCGGGGTGCAAGTTTGAAATCATGCTCTGTCTGGTCGGAGGTCAAGGGGCTGGCAAGTCCACCTTCTTCCGTCTGCTGGCAGTCCGGGACGAGTGGTTCTCCGATGATTTGCGGAAGCTGGACGATGACAATGTGTACCGTAAGCTGCAAGGTCACTGGATTATCGAAATGTCGGAAATGATGGCAACCGCCAACGCCAAGAGCATTGAGGAAATCAAGTCGTTTTTAAGCCGGCAGAAAGAGGTTTACAAGATACCCTATGAAACCCACCCGGCAGACCGCCCCCGTCAGTGCGTGTTTGGCGGCACTTCCAATGCCCTTGACTTCCTGCCCCTTGACCGTTCAGGCAACCGCCGTTTTATCCCGGTCATGGTGTACCCGGAGCAGGCGGAGGTTCACATTTTGGAGGACGAAGCCGCTTCCAGAGCCTATATCGAGCAGATGTGGGCAGAAGCGATGGAGATTTACCGAAGCGGCAGGTTCAAGCTGGCTTTCAGCCCCACCATGCAGCGGTATCTCAAAGAACACCAGCGGGATTTTATGCCGGAGGACACCAAAGCCGGAATGATACAGGCGTATCTTGATAAGTACACCGGGAGCATGGTCTGTTCCAAGCAGCTTTACAAGGAAGCCTTGAACCACACCTTTGACGAGCCGAAGCAATGGGAAATCCGGGAAATCAACGAGATTATGAACCAGTGCATTACCGGCTGGCGGTACTTCCCAAACCCAAGAATGTTTTCCGAATATGGCAGACAAAAGGGCTGGGAGCGCGAAAACCCGGCAACGGACTCCGGCAACCCGTCTGAAAAAACGATGGACGGCTTTGTGGAGGTCACAGAACAGATGGAGCTTCCATTCTGAAAATGACCGCCCGTTGCACCCCCTGTTGCTATCCCATTGCCGAGCCGGTTGCCGGGGAAAACCCCTTATTTCCGGGCTTTTCTCCCTTATAACAACCAAAACAACAGAAAAATAAAAGAAAAGTATAAATAGTAACCATC
>NZ_BMQH01000006.1:97656-211614 GCF_014648015.1 Butyricicoccus faecihominis | reverse complement strand
GGTTGATAGGTCAGGAGTGGAAGTGCAGTAATGTATGGAGCGGACTGATACTAATAGGCCGAGGGCTTGACCTTAAATGTTAGGTAACCTCGAAAGATAGCTTGTGAGTAAGATTGTTCAGTTTTGAGGGTGTAAAGACCTTCTAAAAGTTTCTGAGAGAGAAAACAGCGAAGAAGTTAGCGCGTGAGCGCAGGTAAAGATTCTTTTGCATACTTTTCTTCTCGAAGAAAAGTATGCACCATTAGCTCAGTTGGTAGAGCAACTGACTCTTAATCAGTGGGTCCACGGTTCGAGCCCGTGATGGTGTACCACGAAACCCGAGTTTTCTAACGAAAACTCGGGTTTTTGTTATGTCTTAATTTAATTTTACGCTTTTGTATCTCTTTTCCTTGTGTTTGTTAAAACTGTAATCCGGCTGCCGCATGACGATTGACAAGCCGCACTCTCTGGGGTATGATAAGCACAAGGCAGGATAATTATTTACGGAATTGCACAGGGAGGGAATGCAATGCTGTTCAAAACAGAGCTTACCGAAGTCTCCACCATGGAGGAGCTGGACAAAATCGTCAAGGCACTCAGCGCGAAAGGCATAGACGCGACCACGAAAACGGTCGATCTGATGAGCGGTGGTCTGTTGGAAAACCGGCGTTCGTCCGGCACGTTCGGCATGAATGCCGAGGTGAGATTCGTTTACAAGATCTACGTTAAACGCGCGGAGCTGGAGCCTGCAAAGAGCGTTCTGGCGACAATCTGATTGCAAGAAGGGAATGAAGTAAAATTCATTCCCTTTTTCCATGCCTACTTTACCGATTCATCAAAATGTGATAAAATAGAAACAAAACAGAAAATTTAGTTTCTATTCCGAGCGGATTTTCCGCTTTGGGTTTGGTTTGATGGAGGCTGCACTATGATAAAGTTCCGAATGCCGCTGCTGGCGGTGCGTGATGTGGAGATTTCAAAAAAATTTTACCATGATCTGTTCGATCAGGAGGTTGTGTTGGATTTAGGCGGAAACGTGACGTTTTCCGGCGGCTTTTCCGTTCAGCAGGATTTTGACAGGCTGACCGGCGTGCCCAAATCCACGATCCTGCACCAGTCGCACAACATGGAGCTTTACTTTGAGGTGGACGACTTTGACGCGTTCACGGAAAAGCTGCGCGGACACCTGGACGTGGAACTGGTGCATCCGCCGATGACGCATGCGTGGCAGCAGCGTGTGGTGCGCCTGTACGACCCGGACTGGCACATGATCGAGGTCGGTGAGTCCATGGAGCACATCGCACTTCGCCTGCTGGACGAGGGCCGTTCCGTGGAGGAAACCGCCGCTCTCATCCATCACCCGACTGATTTTGTGGAGCAATGCAGAAAGGGTTTGAAATAGATATGTTCGGTTATGAACCGGAATTCGTCGTGTGCGGCGATGCCCGGATTGCTTATTACGATGTCGGCAGAGGAAAGCCGCTCGTGCTGCTGCACGGCAACGGCGAGGACAGCTCGTACTGGAACTCCCAGATACCCGAGCTGACCCGCTTTTACCGCGTTATTGCGGTGGACAGCCGCGGGCACGGTGCCTCCGGGAGCGGCGGGCACGGCCTGTCGTTTGAAATGATGGCGGAGGATCTCAAAACCGTGCTGGACACGCTCGGCGTGAAGAAAGCGCGCTTCCTCGGCTTTTCGGACGGCGGCAATCTGGCAATCAAATTCGCACTGACGTACCCGGAATATATAGATAAACTCATCCTCAACGCGGCTAATGTGGAGATGTTCAGCGGCGTTAAACCGCAGGTGCAGCTGCCCATTATGGCAGGCTACGGTGTTGCTGCGGCGCTGAGCCGTTTCAGTAAAAAGGCGGCGCGCCGAAGGGATGTGCTCGGACTAATGGTGCACCCGTATGGGGTGACGATGAACGATTTGGAGCGGCTGACCATGCCGACCCTCATCATCGTCGGTGAGCACGATTCAATACGCGAAAAGCAGACAAAGGAGATGGCCTCGCACATTCCCCACTGTGAAGTGGAGGTTTTCCGCGACGGTGACCACTTTGTTGCAGCAAAGCAGCCGTCCCGCTTCAACCGGACGGTTATAGAATTTTTACTTGGGAGATAATCAGCATGAAATTCATCAAAGCGGGAGAAATCGCAGACAGCAATATTTTCAACAAGCTCGACGAGCGTAAGCAGTCGCTCCTCGAAGGCGGCATGGACGTCATCAATCTGTCCATCGGCACGCCGGATTTTCAGCCGGGAAAGCATGTGATGGAGGCCGTCAGCCGCGCTGCACTCGACCCGGATATGTACAAGTATTCGCTGAATGAAACGCGCGAGCTGCTCGATGCCGTGCAGGACTGGTACAAGCGCCGCTATGACGTCACGCTTGCCGACGATGAGATCATGGCCGTGTGCGGCTCGCAGGAGGGCATTGCACACGTTGGCTTTGCCTTCGCCGGCCCGAACGACCTGATCCTTGCACCGGACCCGGGCTACCCGATCTTCTCGTTTGGCCCGATGATGACCGGCGCAACGGTCGGTCTGTACCCGCTGTACGCCGAGAAAAACTGGCAGCTGGACTTTAACGACATTCCGGAGGACGTGGCAGAGCGTGCAAAGGCGATCGTTGTTTCCTATCCGAACAACCCGACCACCGCCGTTGCCGACCGCAGGTTCTACGAAAAGCTGGTCCTCTGGGCGCGTGAGCACAACATCATTGTTCTGCACGACAACGCGTATTCCGACATTATGCTGAACGGGGAAAAGGGTCTGTCCTTCCTGTCCATTCCGGGTGCGAAGGAGGTCGGCATTGAGTTCAACTCGCTGTCCAAGACCTACAACCTGACCGGCATGCGCGTGTCCTTCGCACTCGGCAACCGCGAGGTCATCAGCCGTTTCCGCGCGTTCCGCTCGCAGATCGACTACGGCATGTTCTACCCGATCATGGCGGGTGCGGCTGCCGCACTGAACGGTCCGCAGGATGTGGTAGAGAGCAACCGCACCGGCTACATGGCGCGCCGCGACGCGCTGTGCGGCGGTCTGCGCTCGATCGGCTGGAACGTGCCGGATGCACAGGGCACCATGTTCGTCTGGGCGAAGATTCCGGAGCGATTTGCGTCCTCGGTGGACTTCGCCATTGAGCTGATGGAAAAGACCGGCGTTATCGTGGTTCCGGGCAGTGCCTTCGGTGAACAGGGGGAAGGCTACGTCCGCATGGCGCTTGTCGTTCCGCCCGAGCGCATGGCAGAGGCGGTTCGCCGCATTGACGAGAGCGGTATTGTAAAGGAGTGAGTTTCTGTTATGCAGATCGACCATATTGCACTGTACACGCGTGATTTAGAGCGTCTGTGTGAATTTTATACCAAATATTTTGACGGTACGGCGGGCAAGCTGTATCAGAATGAGGAGACCGGCACGCAGGCGTGCTTTGTGTCCTTCGCTGACGGCGCACGGCTTGAAATCGTGACCCGTCCGCAGTTTGAGGACGCCGAGCATTCGCGTCTGTGGACCGGCTGGGCGCATACGTCGTTCAAGGCGGGCACTCGCGAGAACGTGGACGCGCTGACCGAGCAGATGCGCTCGGAGGGCTATGAGATCACGGATGGCCCTGTCGTCGGCAAGGATGGCTGCTACGGCAGTTTTGTGCTCGACCCGGACGGCACCGTCCGTATCGTAGCGTGAAGGAGAACGCAAATGAAGCTGATTTCATGGAATGTAAACGGCCTGCGTGCGTGCATGGGCAAGGGTTTCCTTGATTTCGTCGCCGCTGAGCAGCCGGATATGCTGTGCCTGCAGGAGACCAAAATGCAGCCGGGACAGGCTGATGTGCCACTCGAGGGCGGCTACCGCGAATACTGGAACTCGGCAGAGAAGAAGGGATACTCCGGCGTGGCGCTGTTCACCAAAACCGAGCCGCAGAGCGTCACCTATGGTCTTGGCATTGAGGAGCACGACCACGAGGGCCGTGTCATCACCGCCGACTACGGCGAATTCTACCTCGTTACCGTGTATACGCCCAACTCGCAGAATGAACTCAAGCGTCTGGATTACCGCATGACGTGGGAGGATGCCTTCCGCGAGTATCTGGTAAAGCTGGATGCGGAGAAGCCGGTCATCGTGTGCGGCGATATGAATGTCGCGCATGAGGAAATTGACCTCAAGAACCCCAAGACCAACCGCAGGAACGCAGGCTTCACCGACGAGGAGCGCGGCAAGATGACCGAATTGCTCGCCGCAGGCTTTACGGATACGTTCCGCCATTTTAACCCCACGCTCGAGGGCGTGTATTCGTGGTGGAGCTACCGTTTCCACGCCAGAGAGAAGAACGCAGGCTGGCGTATCGACTATTTCCTCGTGTCCAATCGCTTTGCCCAGCGGGTCAAGGACGCGCGTATCCTGACCGACGTGTTCGGTTCGGATCATTGTCCGGTGCTGATCGAAATTGAATAAGGACGAGTATGCCTTTCTGCCGGAGGCGTTTTTCGACGGCGTGCAGGAGCAGGAGGACGAGGAAGAACTTGACCCGTACTTCCGGCCGGATGCCGTATCCGGGGACGAGGAACCCGAGCCGGATATGAACTGGCTGCCGGAAACGCCGACCGAGCCGTGTCCGTGCTGCGGCGCAGAGATCCCCGAGAATCCTTCTTGGGGCTATATCTGCCCGATGTGCGGCTGGGAGATTGATTACGATGTCGAAGGCGAGCCGGATAAGCCGAGCGACCAGAATCATGGGGTGTCGCTTGCCGAGGCCCGGTGGAATTTTCATTCGTTCGGTACGGTCGCACCGTGGAGGATAATTGAGAATGGATAATGGAGAATGAACTCGATGGGAGCGCGTTCTCCATTTTTTTCATTCAGAAATAAATTCACTTTCCGTCAGGTCAGTCAGAAATGCAGAGTGTTCTGCTCTGTTACTCTTTTCTTCTCTGCTCTGGTCTGCTCTACTGTACTGTACTGTTCTCTGCTCTTCTGTACTCTTCTCTGCTCTGTGTACTTTCTCGCCAAGAAATGCCCATTTCTCGCCAAGAAATAGCGATTTCTCGCCAAGAAATCCGGAACACTGGAAGAACAATACAATTCTTTGCAATATGCAGGCGGTTCACACGGCGTGGCACCCCAGGGTGGCCTCTCTTGCCCTTCGGGCAATTCACCTTCTGAGGGCACCACACCCTACGAAAAAACTTTATCGTTATGTGCGCAGCGCGACTGAAGGCTGCGCAAGGATAGCGCAATTCTCCATTTTCAATTACTGCATAATTGCGTTCCGCCGCACATAAGCTATGCTGAAAGGGTGAGTGGATGTGCGGAAATTGATCTGTGCCGCTTTGCTCAGCGGTCTGTTTACGGTGCAGGCGGCGGCGCTGCCCGAAATGGGCGCGCTCTACGCGAAATCTGCGGCGCTGTATGCGGCAAACGGGCAGGAGCTTTACGTCTATAACGCCGATGAGCAGCTGCAGCCTGCGTCGGTGACAAAGATTATGACCATGCTGCTGGCGATGGAGGCGCTCGAGCGCGGCGAGGTGACACTGGACACCATGATAACCGGCAGTGAGTACGCCTGCTCGATGGGCGGCACGCAGATCTGGCTGGAGCCGGGCGAGCAGCTGACACTGGATGAGATGCTCAAGGCGATTGCGGTCGGTTCAGCGAATGACTGTGCGGTTGCGGTAGCGGAGCATCTGGCGGGCACAGAGGCCGCCTTTGTCGAACGGATGAACACGCGCGCACGCGAACTCGGCTGTACGAACACAACGTTCATCAACGCCAACGGACTGGACGGCGAAGGTCAGAAGACGCTGACCTCGGCACGCGACCTTGCGCTTATCTCCTGTGAGCTGCTGCGCCACCCGAAGATACTCGACTATACCGGCATCTGGATGGACACCGTGCGCGGCGGCAAATTCGGTCTGGCGAACACGAACAAGATGCTCAAAAGCTATCAGGGTCTGACCGGACTCAAAACCGGCTACATCCGCGAGGCCGGCTTCTGCATTTCTGCAAGTGCCGAGCGGGACGGACTGAGCCTTGTGGCGGTTGTGATGGCGGCGCCCACCAAGGAGAACCGCACAGCGGATGCGACCGCGCTGCTCAACTACGGCTTTGCCAACTTCACGGCGTACACGCCTGCGGCGGAGGACTTGGAACCCATTCCGGTGACGCTCGGCACCGCGGAGAACGTGCAGCCGGTGCTCGAGGGCAGCGACTCGTTCGTGATTGAAAAGACGAGAGCAGAGGATATGCAGACCACATTCGACCTGCCGGAGACACTTGCCGCGCCGATACAGGCCGGTCAGCGGTTGGGCGAAATGACGGTATCCGCCGGCGGAGAGACGGTTTTGACCGTTCCCATCATCGCCCAAGCCGGTGTGGACGCGCTCGGACTGCCTGAGCTGCTTATTTCCTTTGTGCGCGGCCTTGCAGGAAATGTTGTAAAAGATGCAAAATAACGTCAAAATTCGGCGTTTTCCGAACAAAATTGGAAAGGGTGAGAAATTTACCATACAAAATGACGGAAAGTTTGCAATTCGGACTTGTGATTTTGGCTAAACTATGGTACACTAATAGCAACCTCAAAGGTTGGGAGGATAAAAACTATGGTAAAACTTATTATTGGCGGTACCGGTTCCGGTAAGACCAAGGAGCTTATTGATCAGGTCAACGCTGCAGTAAAAGAAGAAAAGGGCAGTGTAGTTTGCATTTCCCGCGGCAACAAGCTGACTTTCGATATCTCGCATGACGCGCGTCTGATCGACGCAGCGGATTATCCGGTTAGCGACATCGCAAGCCTGCTCGGCTTTGTCGGCGGTCTGCATGCCGGCAACTACGATATCACCCGTGTCTTCATCGACGGTCTGTACAAGATCATCGGCGGCAAGGACGCAGCCAAGGCTGAGGAGTTCCTCACCGCTCTGGACGCATTCTCTTCCAAGCACAGCGTAAACTTCACCGTTTCGCTCAGCGAGGAGCCGGAGTCTGCTACCGAAGACATGAAGCGTTTCCTGTAATCCTTAAACGGAAATACATATCGCAAGCACAAAAAAGCAACGATGAAAGTCGTTGCTTTTTTCTTTTGCCCGCAGCCGTGCTGGTAAGAAAAAACAATGGGGAATGCTGCGTCTTTTTCCCTTTGTGATAAAAAAGACAATCTGGCATTTTGTATATACTTAATAAGAATAATTTATGCAGAATGTATGATACGACACAAAGTCACAAAAAATATTTAGCTTTTCTGAGCAAAAGTATTTTACTTTTTGGGCAAGTTGTTTATAATAAGTAATATAGCGTGCCGAGAGAGCACGCTGCATTTTGTACAATGTTGCTATGGCGTTCATGAAGGGGGAATGCGATTGCAAAGAGGGAAAGAAGGCTTTAGTGTGCTGCGCTACCTGATCTATTTTTCTCAGGTAGGCTTCACAGTGATCACACCGCCGGTGCTTTGCTGCTTCGGAGCGATATGGCTCCGCAACCGGTTCGGTTGGGGCAACGGTGCAGTGATTATCGGAATCCTGCTCGGTATCGCGGTTGCAGCCTGCAGCCTGCGTGACTTTCTGCGATTTACCGAGCGCAAAGCCAGAGAAAGCGCAGAGAAAGAAAAGGAGCTGTGACGGAATGCACATCGTTTATGAGGAAACGAAGCGCATGCTGCGCGGCATGCTCCCGCTGGCGCTGGTGACCTTCGGTGTGTTCGCTCTTTGCGGACAGGGCATCGCTCGGTCCGGCGCAAGCGTTCTGCTCGGTACGGCGTTCGCGTTGCTGCTGTTCTACATGATCGGCAGGAGCACGGTAAGGGCAACCGCCTTTCCACCGGCACAGGGCATTCGCATTACGCGGCGCGGCTATGTAGTTCGCTACATGCTCACGGCGGTGTTCGTGATCGCGGCGATCAAGCTGCCGTATCTGAACGCAGCTGCAGCGGTCATTCCGCTGTTTTTCACCAAGGCGCTGCTTCTCTGGCGCCACGCAGTTCAGCGGAAAGGAGGTTAAACGGTTGAACGTCGAAATAAACGGTCCTAAAATACTGGGTTATTTGTTCGGCAATACCAATCTGCCGATCACGGAGACCATGAGAAACTCATGGATCATCATGGCGTTTATCCTGTTCCTGTGTATCTTTTTAACACACCGCATGCAGAAGATCCCAAAAGGCAAGCAGGTACTGGCCGAAAAGGCGGTGCTGATGATCGACGGTCTGGTCGAAAGCACGATGGGAGAAGGCTGTCAGGCTTTCTCGCCGTACATTATGACGCTGATGATGAGCTCGCTGTTCGGTTCACTGGCCAGCCTGTTCTGGATGCGCTCCACCACGGCAGACCTGAACACCACGCTCGGCTGGGCGCTCATCACGTTCGTGCTGATCACGTTCAATAAGATCAAGTACGGCGGCATCAAGGGCTACCTCAAGGGGTTCCTCGAGCCGATCTTCGTTATGGCGCCGCTTAACGTGCTCAGCGAGATCGCAACGCCGGTCTCCATGTCGTTCCGTCACTTCGGCAACATGGCAGGCGGCCTGGTTATCACCACGCTGATCATGGGCGCACTCAAGGTGCTGTCTAATGCGGTATTGGGTTTCCTGCCCGATAATATCGCGCTGCTGCAGATCGGTCTGCCCGGTGTGCTGTCGCTGTATTTTGACTGCTTCACGGCCTGCATGCAGGCGTTCATCTTCAGTATGCTCACCATGGCTTATGTAGGCGACGCACGCAACAGCTGACGTGAAGAAAAAACAAATTCCAATTTCGTTATCTGAATTAGGAGGAAGAAAAGTATGGATCCCAAAGCATTCGTAGCAGGTATGTCCGCTCTTGGTGCAGGTATGGCAATGATCGCCGGCCTTGGCCCTGGTATCGGCGAGGGTTATGCCGCCGGTCAGGCGTGCTCCGCAATCGGCCGTCAGCCGGAGGCGCAGGGCGATATCACCCGTACCATGATCCTTGGTATCGCAATGGCAGAGTCCACCGGTATTTACGCGCTGGTTATCGCGCTGATCCTGCTGTTTGCCAATCCGTTTGTTAGTCAGTTTTAAGGGAAGCGTCAATATCCCAACTGGGTTTGCCAGTTGAAATATTGCCTCTTTATAGACCGTGCGTATTGAGCGGTCTATGATTGAAAAGACGAAACGGATTCTTCCGTTTGGGAAGGAGGTAAACCAGTGACAGAAGCATTATATGAAGCGTTCGTTAGCATCGGCTGGTGGGAGATCCTCGTGACGATGTGCAACACGCTCATTACGTTCCTGATCATCAAGAAGTTTCTGTACAAGCCGGTGCGCAAGATGCTCGCTGCCCGCAGCGAGGAGGTACAGTCCATGTACGCCACCGCCGAGAAGGCGCAGAGCGAGGCCGAGCAGATGCGCAGCGAATACACCGAGCGTCTGTCCAAGGCGAAGGAGGAGGCTGCCGAGATCGTCGGCTCCGCTACCCGCCGTGCCGCAGAGCGCAGCGATGAGATCCTGCGCGAGTCCTCGCAGCAGGCATCCGCTATGGTCAAGAAGGCCGAGCGCGTGATCGAGCAGGAGCGCATCAAGGCGCACAAGGAACTCAAGGATGAGGTTGCGGATCTGTCCGTGATGATCGCCTCCAAGATCGTGGAGCGCGATGTAAAGCCGGAGGATCACGAACGCTTTATCGAAGACTTTATTGACAAGGTGGGGTGAGCAAACATGGCGGATATGGTAAGCGAGCGCTACGCACTGAGCCTTTACGAGGTCGCGCAGGACGAGAAGCAGGAAAAGCTGTATCTCGATCAGCTGACCGAGGTGTGCGCGGCGTTTGACAGCGAACCGGATTTCCTCAAAATGCTCACAACGCCCTCTATCGCGGCGGAGGACAAGCAAAAGGTCCTCAAAACCGTGTTCGAGGGACGTATCGAGCCTTTTCTGCTCAATTTCCTGATGCTCGTAACGGATAAGGGCCGCATCGGTCTTATCCACGAGATGTGTCAGGCATATAAGGAGCAGTATTATTTTGAAAACGGCATCGTAGAGGTGCTGGCGGTCACGGCGGTGCCGATGAGTGCGGCGCTGACCGACAAGCTGCGCGGCAAGATGGAACAGGTTACGGGCAAAAAGGTAGAGCTGAAATGCTCGGTCGATCCGAGCATCATGGGCGGCATCGTTGTGAAAGTCAACAACGAGCAGTTCGATACCAGCCTGCGCACCCGTCTGGAAGAGCTTGCAGCACGGTTGACCGGTACACAGGAAAGCAGGTGATTTTTATGGAATTGCGCTCCGAAGAGATCAGCAGCATTATCAAGGAGCAGATCACGCATTATCAGAGCCAGATCAAGCTGACCGACGTGGGCACGGTTGTTACCGTCGGTGACGGTATCGCGCATATCCATGGCCTTGAAAACTGCATGGCAGGCGAGCTGCTCGAATTTCCGGGCGGCGTGCAGGGCATGGCGCAGAACCTCGAGGAAGAGCTGGTCGGCGCGGTTATCCTCGGCTCGGATCAGAACATCCGCGAGGGTGACACGGTAAAGCGCACCAAGCGAATCGTAGAGGTCCCGGTCGGTGAAGCGATGCTGGGCCGCGTTGTTGACGCACTCGGCAAGCCGATCGACGGCAAGGGCGCTATCGAGACCAAGGAGAGCCGTCCGATCGAAATGCCCGCACCGGGCATCATCGAGCGCGCACCCGTTAATGTGCCGCTCCAGACCGGTATCAAGGCGATCGACTCCATGATTCCGATCGGCCGTGGTCAGCGTGAGCTGATCATCGGTGACCGTCAGACCGGCAAGACCGCGATCTGTCTGGACACCATCATCAATCAGAAGGGCACCGGCGTTATTTGTATCTATGTGGCAATCGGTCAGAAGCGTTCGACCGTTGCACAGGTTGCCGAAACGCTCGCGGCCAACGGCGCGATGGATTATACCTGCATCGTAGCCGCAACAGCATCCGAGTCTGCACCGCTGCAGTACATTGCACCGTACGCGGGCTGCTCGATCGGTGAATTCTTTATGCACAAGGGCAAGGACGTTCTGGTCATTTACGACGATCTGTCCAAGCACGCGGTAGCTTACCGTGCACTTTCCCTTCTGCTTCACCGTCCGCCAGGACGTGAGGCTTATCCGGGCGACGTATTCTATCTGCACTCCCGTCTGCTCGAGCGTGCAGCGAACATCCAGAACGGCGGCAGCCTGACCGCACTCCCGATCATCGAGACGCAGGCAGGCGACGTTTCGGCGTATATCCCGACCAACGTAATCTCCATTACCGACGGTCAGATCTTCCTCGAGACCGAGCTGTTCAACTCCGGTATCCGTCCGGCGGTAAACCCGGGTATTTCGGTATCCCGCGTCGGCGGCAACGCGCAGATCAAGGCGATGAAGAAGGTTGCCGGTACGCTCAAGCTGGCGTACTCGCAGTTCCGTGAGCTGCAGGCGTTCTCGCAGTTCGGCTCCGACCTTGATGCGGACACCAAGAAGCGACTGGAACAGGGCGCGCGCATCGTAGAGGTGCTCAAGCAGCCGCAGAACAGCCCGATTCCGGTCGAGAAGCAGGTTATCATCATCTATGCCGTTGTTTCGGGCGCACTGCTCGATATTCCGGCAAACCAGATCGGCGAGTTCGAGAAGGAGCTGTTCTCCTTCGTGGACAGCGTTTACAGCGACATTCCGGAGTCCATCCGCACCACCGGCAAGCTGGAGGACGATGTGAAGGAAAAGCTGACAAAGGCAATCGAGGAATGCAAGAGTAAGTTCCTTTCCGAGCACTAACGCGAAAGGGAGGGACTGAAAATGGCTTCCGGAAATATGAAGGACATCAAGCGCCGTATCAAATCGGTGCAGTCCACCATGCAGATCACCAAGGCGATGGAGCTGGTCGCGTCCTCCAAGATGCGCCGCGCAAAGGAGCGTGCCCTCGGGGCCCGTCCGTACTTTAATGCGCTGTATCAGACCATCACCCGCCTTGCGGGCGCGACCCGCGGCAGCGAGTCGGTGTACACCAAGCCGCGTGAGGTCAAGAACAGCCTGTACATCGTCATCGCGGGCGACCGCGGACTGGCAGGCGGCTACAACGCCAACCTGTTCAAGCTCGCCGCTGCCGAGATGCAGGGCAAGCAGGCACAGGTCATCACCATCGGCAAAAAGGCGCAGGAGCATTACGCAAAGCGTCCGGTAACGGTGGCGGCGGACTATCCCGGCATTGCCGAGACCATGCGCATCAGTGATACGCATCCCATCGTGGAAGACATGCTGAAGCTGTTCCGCGAGGGCAGGGTGGACGAGGTTTTCCTGTGCTACACGGAGTTTATCTCCCCTCTGCAGCAGGAGCCGAAGTGCCTCAAGCTGCTGCCCGCGCACTTTGATGCGGCGGACGAGCAGCCGGCAGGCGCCCATGTTCTGACCGAATACGATCCCTCGCCGGAGAGCGTGTTTGATGCAGTCATTCCGGAGTACCTGTACGGCGTGCTGTACGGCGCGGTAGTGGAAAGCTACTGCTCCGAGCAGTCCGCGCGCCGCATGGCAATGGAGGCTGCGTCGGATAACGCGGGCGAGATGATCGAAAATCTGAATCTGTCCTACAACCGTGCGCGTCAGGCAGCGATCACACAGGAAATTACGGAGATCGTGGCCGGCTCGGGCGAGGTAGGAGCTTAAAATAAGTTAGGAGGTAGGAGTGCTGCGGCATGCTTTATTCGCAGCAGACTCGATAAACCAAAGGGAAACTCCACACTCCTAACTCCTCACTGAATTAAGGGAGTTTTGCCAATGAGTGAGCAGAATATTGGCACCGTTGTCCAGATCACCGGACCGGTGCTTGACATTAAATTTGCCGCTGACGCGCTTCCGAAGCTGCTGAATGCTATTACGATCGACAACCACGGTCAGATCATCACGGTCGAGGTTGCGCAGCACATCGGTCAGGATACCGTGCGCTGCATCGCAATGGAATCCACCGACGGCTTGGTGCGCGGCATGAAGGCAGTCGATACCGGCAGCCCGATCACGGTGCCGGTAGGCGACAAGAACCTCGGACGTATCTTCAACCTGCTCGGTCAGCCGGTGGACAACAAGCCGGCGGTCGAGGGCGAGGAGCGCTGGCCGATCCATCGTCCGGCACCGTCCTACGAGGAGCAGCAGTCCACGACCGAGATCCTCGAAACCGGCATCAAGGTCGTTGACCTGATCGCGCCGTTCGCCAAGGGCGGCAAGATCGGTCTGTTCGGCGGCGCAGGCGTCGGCAAGACCGTTATCATCATGGAGCTGATCAACAACATCGCAAAGCAGCACGGCGGTATTTCGGTATTCACCGGTGTCGGCGAGCGTACCCGTGAGGGCAACGACCTGTACAACGAGATGCAGGAATCCGGCGTTATCAACAAGACTGCGCTGGTTTACGGCCAGATGAACGAGCCGCCCGGAGCGCGTATGCGCGTTGCACTTTCCGGTCTGACTATGGCGGAGTATTTCCGCGATGTCGAGGGTCAGGATGTGCTGTTGTTCATCGACAACATCTTCCGCTTCACGCAGGCCGGTTCGGAGGTTTCCGCGTTGCTCGGCCGTATGCCGTCTGCCGTAGGCTATCAGCCGACGCTGGCAACCGAGATGGGCGCGCTGCAGGAGCGAATCACCTCGACGAAGAAGGGCTCGATCACGTCCGTACAGGCTGTTTATGTGCCTGCCGATGACCTGACCGACCCGGCTCCGGCTACCACGTTCTCGCATCTGGATGCAAAGGTCGTTCTGTCGCGTGATATCGCATCCATGGGTATTTACCCGGCGGTTGATCCGCTGGATTCGTCCTCGCGTATCCTGTCGGCGGACGTTGTCGGCAAGGAGCATTACGAGGTTGCCCGTGCGGTGCAGTCCATTCTGCAGAAGTACAAGGATCTGCAGGATATCATCGCCATCCTCGGCATGGATGAGCTGTCCGACGAGGACAAGCTGACCGTTGCCCGTGCCCGTAAGATCCAGAACTTCCTCTCGCAGCCGTTCCATGTTGCAGAGCAGTTCACCGGTATGGCGGGCAAGTATGTGCCGGTCGCTGAGACCATCCGCGGCTTCAAGGAGATTCTTGAGGGCAAGCATGACGATCTGCCTGAGTCGGCGTTCCTGTTTGCCGGCACGATCGACGAGGTAGTGGAGAAGGCTAAGAAGGGGGCATAATATGGCTACCTTTCATCTCAAGGTGCTCACGGTCGATAAGCAGTTTTTCGACGGTGAAGTGGACCGTATCGTGGTTCGCACCTCACAGGGCGATGTCGGCATCCTGCCGAACCATGTGCCGTATGTTGCGGCGCTCGGCGTCGGCGGTCTGACCATTATCCGGAACGGCGAACGCCGTGTAGCGGCGGTTTCGGGCGGTTTTGTGGATGTTTCGGCAGAGCAGACGGTCGTGCTGGCGCGTACCTGCGAGTGGGCTGACGAAATCGACGTTGCCCGTGCCCGTGAGGCCGCAGACCGTGCGAAAGCGATTCTGCAGAAAAAGGCCGGCGACCGTGAAATGGATATCGCACAAGGCAAGCTGAAAAAGGCGGTAAACCGTATTCGCATCGCGGAGAGCAAATGATACAATTTCCGGCAGAGGAATTGTATCAGCATTACTGAATAATTCGGCATATTGACCGAATATAAATCCCTCGATTTGATTGAATCGGGGGATTTTTTGTGCTATAATAGCCGCTGGAAGACAAAGAATAGTTCTCTGCCGAAGTGAAATGGGGGAATTTCCATGAAACGAGCGCACGGGCAGATGTCGGAATCGCTGCTGCTGGGCGCACTGCTGGCTATGGCCGGCGGCTTTTTTGACGCATATACCTATCTTTGCCGCGGCAAGGTGTTTGCTAACGCGCAGACCGGCAATATTGTCCTGTTCGGCGCGAATATTGCCGAGGGCAACTGGCTGCGTGCGGCCGAGTATCTCTTACCGATTCTGGCGTTCGCACTGGGCGTTGTGGCGGCGGAGATTGTCAAGCGGCGGTACAAAAAACGCCAGAGCGACATCAACATTCACTGGAGACAGATTGTCGTGCTGGTCGAGATCGTGCTGCTGGCCGCAGCAGCTTTTATGCCGCAGACGCTGAATACCACGGTCAACATTATGATCTCATTCATCTGCGCGATGCAGGTCGAGTCGTTCCGCAAGGTGCGCGGCAGCGCATTTGCAACCACGATGTGTACAGGCAACCTGCGTTCGGGCACCGAGCAGCTTGTGATCTGGGCACAGACCGGCGACCGGAATGCGATCCGCAAAACGCGCAACTATTACGCAATCATCCTGTTTTTCATCCTCGGCGGTGCGATTGGCGCACTGACGACCGCGAGAATTGGCGAAAAAGCGCTGCTGCTGACCTGTATCCCGCTGAGTCTGGTCTTTGCAGTCATGTTTGTCGAGGAAGAACATACGCTCGAGGCGGAGGAGACCGCCGGAAAGGAACGGTAAACCATGTCGATCAAACTGATCGCCGCAGATATGGACGGCACACTGCTGTCCAGCCGCAAGCAGCTGCCCAAGGGCTTTTTTCCGCTGGTGCGCACACTGAAAAAGATTGGTGTACGCTTCGCACCTGCATCCGGACGGCAGTATTACAACCTGTACGAGCAGTTCGGTGAGATAGCGGACGAGCTGATGTACATCAGCGAAAACGGCGGCATGGTGTGCGACGGACGCAAAATCGTGTCGTTCGAGGCCATGCCGCAGCAGCTGGTGTGCGCGGCTGTGGAGCTGGCGCGCGGTCTGCCGAATGTGCACGCAATCGCGTCTATGCGGGACGGCGCGGCCTACGAGGACGACGATCCGGTGTTCGTGGAGAACATGGCGATGTACTACGCACGTCGCAAAAAGGTGCCTGATCTGCTTGAAGCCGTGCAGCAGGAGCCGGTGTGCAAGGTGGCGCTTTTCTGCAAAAATGCGGCGGAAACCAACGTGCTGCCGTACTATCGGCAGATGTTCGACGATAAGCTGCAGGTAGCGCTCTCCGGCGCGGACTGGGTGGATTTGATGCGTCTGGGGCTGAGCAAGGGCGTGGCCGTGGGCGTGATGTGCGATAATCTGCACATAACACCCGCGCAGTGCATGGCGTTCGGCGATTATCTGAACGATGTGGAGCTTCTGCGCTCGGTGGGCGAGTCCTACGCGATGGCGAATGCACATGAGCGGCTAAAGAAGGTCGCAAAGCATGTTTGTCCGTCCAATGATGAGGACGGCGTGTGCCGCACGATCCGCAGCGTGCTGGCGGTGGAATAAAGAGCGAAACCCGGGAATCAAAGGATTCTCGGGTTTCTTTTTGAATTAGGCTGTATTTGTATTCTGTTTGGAGACTTGAATATAAATAAGAGAGAATAAATTGAATGTGGAATAAGAATGCGGTTTCGAGAACGATTATTCGAGGGTCAGCTTCTTGTCGGTCAGGAAGGACTCCTTGCAGCGGAAGGCGATCTTGGTGGACTGGGTGCCGTCGATAACGCCCGGAGTTGCCTTGCGGCCGGTTGCTACGCAGTCGCAGAATTCCTCAATCTCAGTGATGTATGCATCGTGCCAACGGGTGATGAAGTCCTGATAGCACTCGCGGCATACGCCGTGCTGGCTCATAACCTCTACGAGAGAGTCGGTCGGAACGGATGCGATACGCAGGGTGCCGCGGGTACCAACGATTTCGGTCTCAACATGAGAGCCGTGAGCTGCTGCACGACCGGCAAAGAAGAACGCCATAGCGTCGTTTTCCATCTTCATCAGGCCGGAAACGTTGTCGCCGTCGTCCCAGTCCTTGTACTGCTTGAACTCGTAGCAGCCGCCGGTAGCCCACAGCTCCTTGACTTCGGAGCCGGTCAGCCAGCGAATCAGGTCGAAGTCGTGAATGGACATATCGATGAACTGACCGCCGGAGCGCGGAGCGTACTCCAGGGTGCCCTCGATGATGGAAATCGGGTCCTGCGAGTAGCAGCGAACCAGAATAACATCACCGATGTCGCCGTTCTCCATCTTCTTCTTGGCTACCTGATAGGAGTGGTCATAGCGGCGCATGAAGCCCAGCATAAAGGTCAGCTCCGGGTGAGCGGCGATGATGGCCTCGGCCTCCTTGCACTTTTCAACCGTGTCAGCCAGCGGCTTTTCGCAGAAAACGTGCTTGCCTGCGTCCATCGCAATCTTGATCATCTCAACGTGAGAAGCGGTGTTGGTGATGATGGCAACGGCCTCAACGTTCGGGTCAGCGCACAGATCCTTCGGGTCGTTGTAAACGGCGGTTACGCCCAGTTCTTCAGCGACCTGCTTTGCGCGGTCGAAGTTTGCGTCTGCGATAGCTACCAGCTCCGAACCCGGAACGCGGTTTGCAATGTTGCAGGCGTGCTCGTAACCCAGACGGCCTACACCGATGATACCAATCTTCAGTTTTTTCATAGTAATACCCTCCTTTGTGATCTTTTCTTGCTCTTTTTATTAAAAATAATGGGTTAACTCACAGTCCGGTGTGCTCCTTGACGTAGGCGCGGGCCATGCGGGCGTACTCGAGCGGATTTGCGATAGCCGGATCCTGCTCAGCCTCTACGACCAGCCAGCCCTCGTAGTTGTACTCGTCGAGCAGCTTGAATACGGTCGGGAAGTCTACGCAGCCTTCCGGATCGCCGGGAACGGTGAATACGCCTTCCGGAATCGAACGGAGGAAACTCTTGTTCTCAGCGTAGCACTTGTCCATTGCAGGCTTGCGGACATTTTTGAGATGGACATGGCCGATGCGGTCGTGGTGCTTCTTGAGAATTTCGATCGGGTCCTCGCCGGAGAAGGTGAGATGACCGGTATCGTAAATCATGCTGACGTACTTCGGGTCGGTCATAGCGAGCATACGGTCGATTTCGTCGGTCTTCTGCACGGTAGTCGTCATGTGATGATGGTACACGATCTTCATGCCGCTGTCATAAGCGATCTTGCCGAGGTGATCCAGACCCTTGGTCAGTACCTCCCACTCATCGTCGTTCAGCACCTTCTTGTTGGAAAGCGGAGTGTTCCACTGATGCTGAATGGAGAACGACTGATCGGACGTGTTGATAATCGTAGCGCCGATCGACTTCAGGAAGTTCATGTGGTCAACGAACGCACGCTCGTTCTGCCACATCGGCAGTTCATTTAAGTAGGTGCTGATCCAGCCGGTGATGGCGGAAATACCGCGGCGGCCAAACTCCTTATTCAGAATCGCCGGATCACGCGGGAACTGGCAGCCGATCTCGGTGCCAACATAACCGGTCAGAGCGATTTCACTGATCGTCTGCAGGAAGCTGTTTTCAGCACCCATCTCCGGCATGTCGTCCTCGGTCCATGCAATAGGCGCGATACCGATTTTAACCTTTTTGGGATCTAACATAATGCTTCGTCCTTTCATTCTTGTTGTATCTCACAACTGAGCTGTGAGATTCTTTCTTCTCTTTGTGCTTATAGTTTAGCAGATATGGCGAACGGTTTCTTTTAGATTCTTGGCTTGATTCAAAAAACGGAAACTTTTTTTCGGACACCCGAAAATCCCATATATATAATATATTAGAGGTAAAAGCGGCGGTAAAAATGCACAGTATTTTTTCGGAGCGGGTTTGAGGCTGTGCGCTTGTTTTTATAAATCCTGCTTTTTGCCGGTCGGAGACCGGCGAATCGGCAGGTTTGTGAAAGCTGAAAAACCGCAGAGAAACACACGCAGGATTCTCGGTCGGATATGCTATACTATAAATAAGCGAGAACAAAAAACAAGAATCTGCGAATAGCAAGAATCTATAATTATTCTCAGCCCGACCGCAAAAAAGCACGATATACGGCGGTCTGCAAAAGCAAATATGTGCTAGCGCACAACGGACCCGTGTGCTATACTTTTATAAGAGTAAAATCACCGTCAGAGAAAGAGAGGAGCTGCAAAAAACTATGCCGAAGGCAAGCCTGAACGTACAGTGCTTTGTAGAGAAGGAAGTTAAATCAATTTTTGAGGGGGAGAATCAGCCGAAGCTGCTTTACGTCAGTGAAATCCGACCGGATGCCAGTGCGCATCCGCGTGTCATGCACGCGCATGAGTATTTTGTCGAGCTGATTCTCATTTGCAGCGGTTCAAGTGAATACCTGATTCACGATAAAAAAGTCATCATCAAGCCGGGTGATCTGCTCGTATACAACGCAGGCGTGGTGCACGACGAGGTTTCCGGTCCGGATATGGAGGTCGGCAGCTACTGCATTGCCGTCGGCGGGCTGCATATGCCCGGTCTGCGCGAAAACGCACTCATTCCGGATGATGCGGGCTATGTATTCCCGACCGGCAAGTATTTTGCTGATCTGCACTGCCTGTTTGAAATGATGTTCCGCACCCTGTCGGCAGGCGAGCCGAATGCTGAGTTGTTCTGCAGTTCGCTGATGCACGCGCTGCTGATGTCGGTGCTGACGGTCACCGCCGGTTCTCACGCGGAGTCGGAAAAGCCGCTGGAGGAGCCGCACATTCTCGGCAGACGAATTAAGGAATATATTGACAAGCATTATATGGAGCCGATCACGCTGCAGAGCATGGGTGAGGCGCTGCACATCAGTCCGTATTACTTATCGCATGTTTTCAAGCAGATGAGCGGGTATTCGCCCGTGCAGTATCTGCTGCGCCGCCGCATTGGTGAAGCACAGACGCTGCTGATCACGACCGACCTGTCCATCACGAGTATCGCGGAGAGGGTGGGATATGACACGCAGAGCTATTTCAATCTGCAGTTTACCAAAAACGTCGGCATGCCGCCGAATAAGTTCCGGCAGAATTATATTGTGTCCACCGGCATCGAGGAGAAGCCTAAGCGCAAACGCAAGTAAAAAATCCCTGTACAGAGTGAGAATTCTGTGCAGGGATTTTTTTAATGAGGAAAACTGCGGAAAAGAAGCATTCTCGTGGACAGAGCAGGCGGTTTGCTGCGGGAGTTTTTGTACGCATATTCCATCCGAAATCCGCATAGAATTTCGTGAAATGGGGTCATGCTGTGCGGGTCAGAAAAGGAACGATTTTATACGCGGCAGGTGTGCTCGCGTGCGGAAATGTGCTGCTGCAGGTGCTCGGATTTGTCTATCGCGTGGTGCTCAGCCGCTTTGCGGGTGCGGAAGGTCTGGGCGTGTATCGGCTGGTCAATTCGGTGTATTTAGTATTGAATGCGGGCTGTCTGTCCGGCGTGACAACAGCGTGTTCGCGGCTGAGCGCGGCGTGCGAAGCAAGAGGGGAGAGCCATCGCTTAGGCGCGGTTTTGCGGCTGGCGTTCCGCGCCTTTTTTGCGCTGAGTGCGGCCTGCACAGCGGTGGTGCTGCTGTGCGGCGGCAGTATCGCGGCAAATCTGCTCGGTGACGGACGCTGTGCGCGCGCGTTTCCGTACATGCTGCTGTGTCTCGCACTCACTGGCGTGGAAAATATTTTTAAATCGCTGTTTATCGGACTGGAAAAGGTGCAGTACACGGCCTGCTCCGAGGTCGGGGAGCAGCTTATCCGCATATTCGCGGTCAGCTTTCTGCTGTACGAATATGGCAGCGGCGACTATGGCAGAATCGCCATGCTCATCTTCGCGGGCATGGTTTGCAGCGAAGTGTTCAGCGCACTTTTCCTCACGCGGCTGTTCCGACGAAATATGCGGCATATTCGCTTCACAAGACCGGATAAGGAACTTTACGGTCATTTTTTCGGCATTGCCGCGCCATTATCGGCCTCGGCGCTGATCGGGAATATGCTTGGCTCGGCAGGCTCCGTTTTGCTGCCGCAAAGGCTGATGGCGGCCGGTCTGGACTATGAGCAGGCGCTGTCCGCGCTCGGCGTGATCTCGGGCATGGCCATGCCGCTGCTGCTGTTTCCGGTCGCGTTCGTCAGCTCGGTCTGCACGGCGCTGCTGCCCGCCGTCACGGCAGCGCAGGCAGTCGGTGAGCAGGCACGCGTGCGTGTTTTGACCGGCCGTGCCGTTACGACTGTGGGTCTCATCGGCATACCGGCAACTGCTGTTCTCGTGCCGCTGGCACCGCAGCTGAGCGAGCTGTTTTTTCGCCAGCCGCTCACCGGCGGCTACGCCGCGCTGCTCGGCGCGGCAGCCGTGGCGGCCTACTACCAGATGGCGACCGGCAGCCTGCTCAATGCGCTCGGTCTGCAAAGGTGGAACGTGGCAACCGCCATCTCTGCGGAGCTGTGCCAGCTTGCGCTGCTGTACCGCTGGTGCGCAAGGCCAACGCTCGGCATTTACGGCTACCTGCTTGCCATGTTTTTGACCGGAGCGAGCGCCGCTGCGGTCAACCTTGCCATCCTGCACCGGCGAACAGCGTTCCGCCTGAAACCCTTCCGGCGGTTCGGCGTGCCGCTGCTCTGCGGCACTGCGGTTTACCTGTGGACTCGCTTTTTCGCGCAGACATTTGTCTGCCGGTTTGATAACCCCGTGACCGCCCTCGCGGCAGCACTCGTGTCAGCTATCATACTGTATTTGCTCGTGCTGAGGCTGCTTGGCATCCGTCTCGGGCGGTATCTGGCACATCGCGTGGAAAATCCGGCAGTCCTTCCAGTATTCTTGTGGTAGGAAAATAGAGAAGTGCTATCAGTGTGAAGATTGGAGAAAGGGTAACGGGTTGCCGCTGTGCAGGCGCCGGCTTTTTCGTTGCAGGAATAAAAAATGAAAACAGAGCGCTTCACAGCAGTGAAACGCTCTGTTTTTGTATGGGTATCATCGGATTTGCGTGCTCCGGAGCCTCATGCAGCCATTGCTCGAAAATCCGGATGAAGCAGTTCCGCAGCAGCCGGAGATGATTCGCACAGCGGGAACTTCTCGGTGAATACATGATTTGTCTGCTTTACGCAGTTTTCCGACCGATTTCACAGGGAATACTATTTACTACTTGAATAGTACGGATTTTTGCGGTATACTATAAACAAACAAAAAGCAACAGGAGGTTACTATCATGGCTGCTATTACGAAGAAGTCCACCATTGGTGAGGTTCTGAATATGAACATCGAGACCGCTCGTTTCTTTATGGAAATCGGCATGCACTGCCTCGGCTGCCCGGCATCTCAGGGCGAGAGCATCGAGGAGGCCTGCATGGTACACGGCACCAATGCAGATGAACTGGTTGCCAAGCTCAACGCTTTTCTGGGCGAATAAGTCGAGTGAGTAAGAAAATTAGAGCTGGCATTGTTTGCCGGCTCTGTTTTTTTGGAGTTTTACATGGAAAGTATGATTTTAACACCGCGGCTGGCCTGTATGGCGGCTCTGGTGCCGCAAAATGCTCGATTGGCGGATATCGGAACGGATCACGGCAAGCTGCCGATCTCACTGCTGCTGGATGGGCATATTGCATCGGCTATCGGCTCGGATATCCGTTCAGGACCGCTGGCACATGCGGAGCGCAATGCGAAAGAGCATAACGTATCCCTGTCTCTGCGGCTTGCGCCGGGACTGGAGGCCGTGCGGGCGGAGGAATGCGACACCGTAACGATCGCAGGCATGGGCGGCCAGACCATCTCAGAGATTTTGACTGCCGCACCGTGGACCGCCCAAGGTGACCACCTGCTGCTGCTCCAACCGATGACCATGATTGCCGAGCTGCGCCGGTGGCTGTACGCGCACGGCTACGCCATCGAGCATGAAACGCTGTGCCGCGAGGACAGACGGCGTTACGTCGTTCTCAGCGTACGCGGCGGTGCACCGAAGCGGGAAATACCGCTGAGCGAATGTGCGGTTTCTCCGGCCTTGCTGCGTGCAGAAGGCGCTGCCGATTACCTTGAGCAGCTCTATCTGCGGGAGAAAAAGGCACTGGACGGCATGGAACAGGGTACATCGGAGAACAAGCGTCTCGCGTACCAGCGTGCGCTGGTGCAGTGCATCCAATCTGCAAGGGAGGAACTGAAATGACGACAGTTCAGGATATTTTGACATTTATGGAGGGTCTTGCTCCCTACGAGCTGGCGGAAAGCTGGGACAATGTCGGCCTGCTGTGCGGCGATCGTGTGCAGGAGGTCACGAGCGTGCTTTGTGCGCTCGATGTGACAGAAACGGTCGTGCAGGAAGCGGCTGAGCGTGGTGCGCAGCTTGTTGTTGCACACCATCCGGCGATCTTCACTTCGGTCAGCCGTGTGACATCGGACGATACGACCGGCCGAGTGCTGCGTTACGCAATCAAGCACGATATTTCTATTATCTGCATGCATACTAACGCAGACTGTGCGGAGGGCGGTGTCAATGACGCGCTCGCATCCGCGCTGTTCCTCACCAATGTGGTGAGCATGGAGGCCGGCGAGAACGGCATGCTCGGTCGTGTGGGCGATCTGCCGCGCGAAATGCAGCCGCGCGAATTTGCACTCTATGTCAAGGAATGCCTGCGTGCGGGCGGTGTGCGCTTCTGTGACGGCGGCAAGCCGATCACGCGCGTAGCGGTCGGCGGCGGTGCCTGCGGCAAGCTGATGGACTATGCCGCTGCAGGCGGCGCACAGGCGTTCGTCATCGGCGACTGCAGCTACGATCTCATGCAGCGTGCGCAGGCCATCGGTCTGTCTCTGGTGGATGCAGGACACTTCCCGACCGAAAATCCGGTTGCGGCCGTGTTCGCCGATAAAATCACAGCCGCATTCCCGCAGGTGCTCACCGAGGTTTCCGAGCGGCACGCGGACTGTATCCAATTTGTTTAAGGAAGAATTGATATGCCATTAGATGCGATCTGCCTGCGGGCAGTGACAAATGAACTCAATAACGTACTGGCAGGCTGTCGTGTAGAGAAGGTCTATCAGCCGGACCGCGATGAAATCGTGCTGCAGACACGCGGCGGTCAGGGCGGTCCGCGCCGACTGTTGCTGTCGATCGCGGCAGGTGCGCCGCGCGTGCATTTTATTGACGCGGCTCGAGAGAATCCGGCGGCGCCGCCGATGTTCTGCATGCTGCTGCGCAAGCATGTGCAGGGCGCAAAGATTGCGGCAGTGAGCCAGCCGGCGGTCGAGCGTATGCTCACCATTGAACTGGATACGACGGATGAAATGGGTGTGCCCTGCAAAAAGCACCTCATCTGCGAGCTGATGGGCAAGCACTCCAACGTCATCCTGTGCGGCGAGGACAACCGCATTATTGACGCTCTGCGCCGCGTAGACGGCGACCTGTCCGGCAAGCGACAGGTTCTGCCCGGTCTGTTTTACCGCATGCCGCCCGCACAGGACAAGCACGACCCATTCACGGTTTCCGGCACGGGACTTGCCGCCGCCGTATCGCAGGCCGAGGAAGGGCAGACGCTCGACCGTTGGCTGCTCAGTCAGCTTCTGGGTTTTTCGCCGCTGCTCTGCCGCGAGCTGTCCTTCCGCGCGACCGGTGACGCAGCCAAGCCGATCGCACGCATGACGGACGAGAACCGTCAGCAGCTCGGCAAGGTGTACGACGATTTCATGTCGTATGTCGAGGATGACCGAGCCAAGCCTTTCCTGCTGACCAAGGTCGAGGACGGTGCGGTGTTCGACTTCACCTTTCTGCCGGTGACGCAGTATGAGGGTCTGATGAATGTCACGCAGGCAGACAGCTTCAGCGCGCTGCTTGCAGCCTTCTTTGAGAAAAAGGGCAAGGTTGAGCGTATGCAGCGCCGCACCGGTGATCTGCACAAGACTGTCACAAACGCGCGTGACCGCGTGGCCCGCAAGCTGGCGGCGCAGAAAAAGGAACTCGCGGCTACGCACAACCGTGAGCAGTACAAGCGCACCGGTGAACTCATCACCGCGAACCTGTATCAGCTGGAAAAGGGCATGAACAAGGCGAAAGTGGTCGATTACTACGCTGAAAGCTGTCCAGAGGTTGAAATTACGTTAGATGTGCGGCTGACGCCGCAGCAGAACGCACAAAAGTATTTCAAGCTGTACAACAAGGCCAAGACCGCTGAGGAAGTGCTCACACAGCAGATCGAGCAGGGCACAGCCGAGCTGGATTATCTGGAAAGTGTCCTCGCTGCTCTCAGCGAAGCCGAAAACGAGCGTGATCTTGCACAGCTGCGCGAGGAGCTCACGCAGTCCGGTGTGCTCTCTGCCAAGCAGACGCGCAACAAGAAGCTGCGCGGCAAGCCGGCGCAGGCCAAGCCGTTCCATTACCGTACGAGCGACGGATTTGACGTGTTCGCGGGAAAAAACAACCTGCAGAACGATCTCTTGACACTCAAAACCGCGTTCAAGAGCGATATCTGGTTCCACACGCAGAAGATTCACGGCTCACACGTTATCCTCGTGACGGATGGCAGGGAGCCGACTGATGAGGCAATGACCGAGGCCGCTATGATCGCGGCGTATCATTCGCGCGGACGCTCGTCTTCTCTGGTGCCGGTGGACTACACGCCGGTTCGCCAGGTGAAAAAGCCTGCGGGCGCGAAGCCGGGCATGGTCATCTACCATGTGTACCAGACCGCGTATGTCACGCCGGACGAAGCCGAAGTAGAAAAGCTCCGCGTAGAATAAAAATAAACCGCTCTCGAACTTTCGAGAGCGATTTTTGTATAAAAAAGGGATTCTGCCGAAAACAGAATCCCTTTTGTTTTACTTGTGGGATGCGATAACATCGCCCATGTCGTACATGCCCGGCTGGGTGCGCTCGGCCATGAAAGCGGCTGCATCAACCGCACCGACCGCGAAAACCTCGCGGGACAGGGCGGTGTGCTTAATCTCGATGATCTCATCGCGGCCGCAGAACAGCACGCTGTGTTCACCGACGATGGTGCCGCCGCGGATGGCGGAGATACCGATCTCGTGTGCCGGACGCTTTTCGCGGCGCTCGTGACGGTCGTAAACGTACTCCGCGTCATAGGGGAGTGCGCTCGCAACTGCGTCAGCCAGCATGAGAGCCGTGCCCGAAGGAGCATCCAGCTTCTGGTTGTGGTGCTTCTCGATGATCTCCACGTCGTACTTGTCGCCCAGAACAGCGGCGGACTGCTTGAGCAGCTCGCTCATCAGGTTGATGCCGAGCGACATGTTGCCCGAACGGAATACTGCGATTTTTGCAGAAGCCGCACGAATACGGTCCAGCTGCGCCGCAGAGTGACCCGTGGTGCAGATAACGACCGGCGTGCCGTGCTGCTCGCAGTAATCGAGCAGGCGCTCGGTAGAAGCGGCGTTGGAGAAGTCGATGATTACATCGCATTCGCCGGTAAACTCAAACGGATCGGCAAAAATCGGGAAATCTGCATACTGCACCGTATTGATATCAAATCCCGCAACGATCTCCATACCTTCTCTGCCGCTGACAATGTCGTTGATGACATGGCCCATACGGCCGCAGCAGCCGGAAAGTGCAATTTTCAACATCTTTTTATAGCTCCTTTAGATCTTGCAGCCGGCGTTTTCCAGCTCGCGCTTGATGTACGCGATGTGCTCCTCGCTCGGCTCAACCAGCGGCAGACGCAGACCGCCGACCTTCCAGCCGAGCAGCTCCATAGCCTTCTTGACCGGAATCGGGTTGACTTCGCAGAACAGTGCATCGATCAGATCGTGATACTGCAGCTGCAGCTTAGCAGCTTCCGGATAACGGTTGTCAAAGCACAGCTGAGTAATGTCGTGTGCAACCTGCGGTGCTACGTTGGACAGCACCGAGATAACGCCCTTGCCGCCGAGAGACATCAGCGGAACGATCTGGTCGTCGTTGCCGGACCAGACATTCAGGTTGTCACCGCACTTAGCCATGGCCTCAGCCAGCAGGCTGAAATTGCCGGATGCGGCCTTGAGACCATTGATGTTCGGATGCTTGGACAGCTCATACAGGGTATCGGCGGTAAAGCATACACCGGTGCGGCTCGGTACGTTGTACAGAATGACAGGCAGATCGCAGCAGTCTGCGATTGCGGTGTAGTGTGCGATCAGACCGCGCTGCGTAGTCTTGTTATAGTACGGCGTAACCGACAGACCGGCATCTGCGCCGCATTCAGCGGCAAACTTGGTCAGCTCAATGGCGTATGCGGTGTCGTTGGAACCCGTGCCGGCAACGACCGGTACACGGTGATTGACATACTCACAGCACCAGGCAATGGCTTCGCGATGCTCCTTATCGTGCAGGGCAGATGCCTCACCGGTGGTGCCGCAGACAACGATGGCATCCGTGCCATGTGCAATCTGGTGGTCGATAATCTTGCCGAATTCCTCGTAATCGACCTCACCGGTGGACTTGAACGGCGTGATAATAGCAACCGCAGCACCGGTAAAAACAGGCTTCTTCATAATAAAACGGTGACCTCCTTAACGGTCCATGTAGCCCTCGGCGCAAAGCAGCTCTGCCATCAGAACAGCGCCGCCTGCTGCGCCGCGCAGAGTGTTGTGCGACAGGCTGACAAACTTGTAATCAAAGATGGTATCTTCACGCAGACGGCCGATGGAAACACCCATACCATTCTCAAGGTTGCGGTCCAGCTTGGTCTGCGGACGGTTATCCTCTTCAAAGTAAGTAAGGTAGTGCTCCGGAGCGGACGGCAGGTTCAGTTCCTGTGCGCGGCCCTTGAAGTTGTTCCAGCGCTCGATCATAACTTCCTTGCTCGGCTTGTTCTTAAACTTGACCGAAGCGGCAGCCATGTGGCCGTCAGAGCATGCAACGCGCAGGCACTGTGCGGAGATAACCGGAGTGGTCGCAGACTCGATGTGGTCGCCCTCGATGTGGCCCCAGATCTTCATCGGCTCCTTCTCGCTCTTCTCTTCCTCGCCGCCGATGTACGGAATAACGTTGTCTACCATCTCGGGCCAGGTCTCGAAGGTCTTGCCGGCACCGGAGATCGCCTGATAGGTGCAGACGGAAACCTCGGTCGGCTCAAAGTCCATCAGAGCGGACAGCGCCGGAACGTAGGACTGGATCGAGCAGTTGGACTTAACGGCGATAAAGCCGCGCTTGGTGCCCAGGCGCTTGCGCTGTGCCGGAATGATCTCGGCATGGTCAGCGTTGATCTCCGGAATGATCATCGGAACATCCGGGGTACCGCGGTGAGCGGAGTTGTTGGAGCAAACCGGGCACTCGAGCTTTGCGTACTTCTCCTCAAGGGCGCGGATCTCATCCTTCTTCATATCTACCGCGCAGAAGATGAAATCAACCTTGGAGGCGATCTCCTCTGCATCAGCAGTTGCATCATACATTACCATGTCCTTGTACTTGTCGGGCATCGGAACGGTCATCTTCCAGCGGCCCTCGCAAGCCTCGGCATAGGTCTTGCCCTTGTTTCGGCCGGATGCAGCGAGTGCTACGACATCGAACCACGGGTGGTTTTCCAGCAGCAGGGTGAAGCGCTGACCTACCATACCGGTCGCGCCGACAATGCCTACTTTGTACTGCTTCATGTTTATCAAATCCTTCCAAAAGGTATTCTAACAAAGAAATTATGTGATGAAAAACATACAGAAAGAACATTCAGAGGTGACTTCGGATGATTCGGCAAGAGCAATTTTTCGCAAAGTGCCGCAGACAAATCGTGTGGAGTTACCTCAAAAGAAAAATACCGGTTGAAAAACCGGTATGATCTATACTATAATAGAAGGAGCGGAACAAACCGCAAACCTCTAAACAGAATAGCTCTCCACCGGCGTTTCCGCTGATGACAGACGCTGGGATATTTTCCGACGGCGTCCAGCACGGTCTTTCCGCAACAAGCACCGGCTTCGGCGGAGGTCCCTTTCCCGGGTGATTATCGGGTCTGCGGACCCTTCCAACCGGTACTGATGAAAACCGCACCTCTATCTGTATGGATACTTTCGTTTTTTATTTTAGAATATACCCTTGAGTTTGTCAATAAGAACAAGGCGAAACAAGGATAAAAAATAAAACAGGAGTTGATAAAATGAAAAAGCTGTTATCCATGCTGCTTTGCGCTGTGATGACGGTCACCTGCATCGGTGCTGTTCCGGCACATGCAGCAAACAGCGATACACGCCTGCGTGTCGGTCTGACAATCAGCGGCGCTTCCGCCTTTGCGGCACCGCAACTCGAGAACGTTAGCGGCTGCAAAACCGGCTACACGGTCGGCACCGTCAGCGGCACCGCGTTTTCCGGCAGCAAGTCGATCACGAGCAGTGCGCTGACCGTCAAGCTGGTGAACGATGCCTTTCAGGTCAGCGATACCGACAGCGGCTCGGTGCTGTATACGTCCGCAGCGGGTGCAGACCATATCGCCATCCGTCCGAACAGCGCGCTGACGTGGTTCAAGGGCTACAAGTGGCACGGTGATTTTGTGTACCGCCGCGCATCGAACGGCAGCATCACTGTTATAAACTATGTGGGTGTGGAGGATTATGTGAAGGGTGTTCTGCCGTACGAGATCGACCCGGACTGGCCTGCCGAAGCACAGAAGGCGCAGGCAGTCTGTGCTCGTTCGTTCGCACTGGGCACACACAAGCACGGCAGTGATTACGAGCTGTGCAACACCACGAACTGTCAGGTGTATCTGGGCGCCAACCGTGCAACCGAGGCCTCTGATGCAGCAGTAGATGCGACCAAGGGTGAAACGCTGTCGTACAACGGCAGCTCGGTCATCGGTTACTTTTATTCGTCGGACGGCGGCGCAACCGAGGACGCAGCGAACGTCTGGGGCGGCGATTACGCGTACCTCAAGGGCAAGGCTGACCCGTATGAGGACCCGAGCAAGGACAGATGGACGGTGACGCTCACCGCCGATGAGATTCAGCAGAAGGTGAATGCCGCAGGCTATTCCATCGGCAAGGTGGCAAATGTGCAGGTCACCAAGCGCACCGCAACCGATAACGTAAACGAAGTGACGGTGACGGATACGAGCGGCAAGTCTGTTACGATTTCCAAGAGCAGCGTCCGCACAGTGTTCGGTCTCAAGAGCATTCGCTACACGATCACGCCGGTCGGCGGCTCGGGCAACAAGACAAGTCTGCAGGTCAAGGCTTCGACGCATAACGTCAAGGTCAACGGCAAAACCGTATCTCCGCAGGGATATTACATTGTAAACGGCACGCAGTATGGCAACAATTATTTCAAGCTGCGCGATATTGCATATCTGCTGAGCGGCACCAAAGGCCAGTTCAACGTCCGTTGGGATAAGGAGAATGAACGCATTCTCCTGACCTCCGGCACGGCGTATGAGACCGTTGGCGGTGAGCTTGCGGATTCGTCCACGGCGGTGGAGAAAATCGGCAAATCCACCTCGACGATTGTGCTCGACGGCGAGGAGATCACACTGGACGGCTACATCATCAACGGCAACAACTACTACAAGCTGCGCGATATAGGCAAGGCGATCGGCTTCGACGTTGATTTTGAGGATAACACCGTGCTCGTCAAAACCACAAGCGACTATTCCGGCGATGACGAGGACACAAACAGCGGTAATTCGGGCAATATCGGCTCGAATACCACGCCGACCGTTACCAATCCGACCAGTTATACGTTCAGCGGCTCCGGCTGGGGACACAGCGTCGGCATGAGTCAGTGGGGCGCTTACGCAATGGCGCAGAAGGGCTTCACCTATGACCAGATTCTGAAATTCTACTTTACCGGCATTGAGATTGCCGAGTAATCTGTAAAATCAACACGCAAGGGAGGAAAAACGGCAGGGGCGCTTAGGCGATATTGTCTTAAGGCAATACCGCATAATTAGACAAGAGCGATTTGCGAGCAAATTTTGTGCTCTGATAAGGCGCGGTTTTGCAGCAATACTTTCGTATTGCAAAAAATCGCAACGCAATCAGAGCGAAAAATTTCCGCAAAGCGCCGCAGCTTTAATTGGGCGGTGTTGCCTTAAAAGCGTCCTTGCCTTTGTGATGAAGAAAAGCGATTTTTATTTTGACTTGCCCGAACGCCTGATTGCCCAGCATCCGCTGGAGCAGCGCGACGCGTCCCGTTTGATGGTGCTCGACCGCAGGGACGGCTCGGTGACACACCGCCATTTCCGCGATCTGCTGGAGTATGTTCAGCCAGGCGACTGCATGGTGTTCAACAATTCCCGCGTCATTCCGGCGCGGCTGATGGGCCACGCTGTTGGCCATGTTACGCCAATCGAGGTGCTGCTGCTGACCGACAAGGGCGACGGCCTGTGGGAATGCCTGACGCGTCCGGGTAAAAAGACCCGCACCGGCGTAGAGCTGACCTTCGGTGACGGTCTGCTGACCGCAACCGTTGAGGCGGTTCAGCCGGACGGCAACCGCCTGATCCGTTTCCACTATGAGGGCATTTTCCTGGAAATCCTCGACAAGCTCGGCACCATGCCGCTGCCGCCGTATATCAAGGAAAAGCTGGATGATCCCGAACGCTACCAGACGGTTTACTCCAAAACACCGGGCTCTGCAGCCGCACCGACCGCCGGCCTGCACTTCACGACCGAGCTGCTTGACGCGCTGAAAGCCAAGGGAGTAAAACTGGCGTTCGTGACGCTGCATGTCGGTCTGGGTACGTTCCGCCCGGTCAAGGAGGATGAGATCACCGACCACATCATGCACTCCGAGTATTATATCATGGATGAAGAGACCGCGGGGATCATCAACGACACCCGTGCTGCTGGCGGTAAAATCTGGGCGGTCGGCACAACAGCCAGCCGCACGCTGGAGACCATCGCAGCTGACGACGGCACTGTGCGCGCACAGTCCGGCTGGACGGATATTTTCATCTATCCGGGCTATAAATTCAAGGCAGTCGATCATCTCGTGACCAACTTCCATCTGCCGGAGAGCACGCTGATGATGCTGATTTCGGCATTTGCGACACGAGAAATGGTCATGAATGCGTATCAGGAAGCCATTAAGGAAGAATATCGTTTCTTCTCGTTCGGTGATTCGATGCTTTTGTACTAATAAAAACAGGATAAGAGGGAATTATGGAAATCGGAAAATTTAACCTAATCAAAACCGAGGGCCGCGCCCGTCGCGGCGAGTTCTGCACGGCACATGGCGTGGTACAGACACCGGTATTCCAGAATGTCGGCACAGCGGGTGCCATCAAGGGTGCGGTTGACGCGTTCGATCTCAAGGAACTTGGCTGCCAGATTGAGCTGTCCAACACCTATCATCTGCACGTCCGTCCGGGCGACCAGATCGTCAAGCAGATGGGCGGTCTGCACAAATTCATGCGTTGGGACGGTCCGATGCTGACCGACTCCGGCGGATTTCAGGTGTTTTCGCTGGCGACCCTGCGCAAAATCAAGGAGGAAGGCGTAACCTTCCACTCGCACGTTGACGGCCGCAAGATTTTCATGGGACCGGAGGAGAGCATGCGCATCCAGTCCAACCTCGGCTCGGACATTGCGATGGCGTTCGACGAGTGTATCGAGAACCCCGCGCCGCGTGAGTATGTAAAAAACTCCATTGACCGTACCACGCGCTGGCTCAAACGCTGTAAAACCGAGCTTGACCGTCTGAACACGCTTCCGGATACGGTAAACCCGCACCAGCTGCTGTTCGGTATCAATCAGGGCGGCACTTATGATGACCTGCGTATCGAGCACATGGAAGCGATTGCGGAGCTGGATCTGCCGGGTTATGCCATCGGCGGTCTTGCCGTCGGTGAAAGCACCGAGGTCATGTACCATATTCTCGATGTTGTTCTGCCGCATGCGCCTGAGCATAAGCCGCGCTACCTGATGGGTGTCGGCACACCGAGCAACATTATTGAAGGTGTCGCTCGCGGCATTGATTTCTTCGACTGCGTTATGCCGACCCGCAACGCGCGCCACGGTCATCTGTTCACGCATAACGGCATCCTGAACATTATGAATGCCAAGTACCAGACCGATGACCGCCCGATTGAAGAAGGCTGTCAGTGCCCGACCTGTCAGCGGTTCAGCCGCGCTTATCTGCGCCACCTGCTCAAGAGCGGTGAAATGCTGTCTCAGCGGCTGCTCGTTATGCACAATCTGTGGTTCTACAACCACCTCATGCAGGAAATCCGCGACGCACTCGATAACGGCACATTCGAGGCTTACCGCGCAGAATACAGCGAAAAAATGAGCAAACGCATCTGACCCGGATGCAAACCCAAGCGCCATTGTTCCGCGATGATGGCGCTTTCACTATTCATAAGGAAGAGGAGAACTGCTATGCAAAAGTTAAACCGAAGAAGCCTGCTTCTGGTAGGTTTTACGCTGTTTTCTATGTTTTTCGGCGCCGGAAACCTGATTTTTCCGCCGTATCTCGGTGCACAGGCGGGCACTGTCGCGTGGCTGGCCTTTGTCGGCTTTGCGGTCAGCGCGATCGGTCTGCCGGTTATTGGCGTGATTGCGGTCGCGCGTGCAGGCGGACTGTCCGAGCTGGCCGGGCGTGTGCATCCGCGATTTGCGCAAGTATTCGCGCTGCTGGTTTACCTGTCGATTGGTCCGTGTCTGGCCATCCCGCGCACGGCGAGTACGTCGTTCCAAATGCTCACGCCGCTCGTAGGCGGAGATGCAATGCGGCAGCTGATTTACTCTATTGTGTTCTTTGCGGCAGCGTTTTTCGTTGCACTGCACCCGGAAAAGCTGACAAGCTGGCTCGGACGCATTCTATGTCCGACGCTGATCGTACTGATTTTCGTGCTGTTTTTCGGCTGCCTGTTTCATCCGGTGGCAGAGCATTACGGCGTGCCGACCGCAGACTACGCTTCGCTGCCGAGCCTGACGGGCATTCTGGATGGCTACCAGACAATGGATACGCTGGCGGCACTCAATTTCGGCGCGGTTATCGCGCTGAATATTCGGGATTACGGTATCGAGGACGAACAGCAGGTGCGCCGCAGCACCATCCGTGCAGGCTGGATTGCAGGCGCAATGCTGCTTCTGATTTACGCGATGCTGACGCACGTTGGCGCACTGTCCGGCGCGGCATGGCCGGGCGGCTCGACTGGCGCGGATACGCTGAGCAATATTGCCAGCGGTCTGTTTGGCCCGGTCGGGCAGGTGCTGCTTGCCGCAATTTTCGTCATTGCATGCTTCAATACCTGTGTCGGCCTGATTGCCTGCGTCGGTCAGTATTTCCATGAGCTGCTGCCGCGTATTCCGTATCCGGCCATTGCGGCGTTTTTTGCTGCGGCCAGCATGATTATTTCGAATATCGGTCTGGCGGGTATTATCCGTCTGTCCACGCCGGTGCTGAACGCGATTTATCCGGTCGCTATCGTGCTGATCGCGCTGTCGTTCCTCCCGAAGCCGGAGAAACACGGTGCGGTTTACCGCCTCTGCATTGCCTTTACTGCGGTGCAGAGCATTGCCGCGGCATTCCCGATTCCGGTCGTGTCGCCGCTGCTGCGGGCACTGCCACTGAACGCACTCGGCTTCGGCTGGCTGATACCGGCTGCGGTCGGTCTGTTGATTGGCTTGCTGGTTCCGAAGAAAGCTGAAAAGGCATAAGAAAACACCCGTCAAGATGCTTCTTGACGGGTGTTGAGGCTGTCGAAAAACTAACGTTTTTCGAGCAGCCTCTCGATCGAAACCACGCTTTCGATCGAATTCCGAAGAAAAACCGCGCCTTGCAGGCACATTTTTTCTTCCCTTGTATAAATTCCGAGATACACAAGGTGAATTGCCGCATAGCGGCAAGAGAGGGTGGTCTGGACCATGCTCTCGGAATTTATGAATTTGCTCCGCAAATTCTATTTTATGCGTGCTGCCGCACGAAGTACGAGAGTCGAAATGCTGCTTTTTTGACAGACTGAACACCCGTCAAGATTCTTCTTGACGGGTGTTTTTGTTGTAAAACTGCGGTTTCGCGACAGCTATCAGAACAGAGCCAGAATTTTCGCAATCTCACCGCGGGTGATATTGCCGTTCGGTCGGATGGTACCATCCGAGTAACCGCCGATGACACCGGCGGAAACGCAGGTCTTGACTTGCTCGGTCGCCCACGATGGAATTACGGACGCGTCCGTGTAATTCAGGCTGACCGCCGCATAGCCGCGCGGCAGGCAGCGGCCGATGACCGTCATAACCTCAGTACGCGTCATGGTGGCCTGCGGGTTGAAGTATAGCTTACCATTGCTGCTCGAGCCGTTCATAATGTTCGCACGCGAAACTGCGGCAACTGCGCCGCGCGCCCAGCTCGGAATACTGTCCTCATCGGCGAAGCCGAGCGTGCCGGAGGTGCTGGAGGTATCCAGATTCAGCAGACGCGCCATCGTCACCGCGAACTCCTGACGGGTCAGGTTGCGGTTCGGGCGGAAATAGGTGCTGCCGTTCGCGGTTTCGCCCTTCATGATGCCGCGTGTGCTCAGCAGGGAAGCATAGCCGTTCGCCCAGTGCGACGCGGTGTCCGCGAACACGTTGGATGCCGAACCGGCGGCTACGGTCGCACAAACGCGCGTGCGGTTGCCTGCATCATCGGACACGTCGGCAGTCACGGTATGCGTACCGGCAGACAGCGTGCCGGTTGTAATGGTCATGGTCGAGCCGCTCATCACAGCTGCACCGGAAACGGCTTTGCCGTCCACCTTGACCGAAATATTGCTTGCGCGGACCGGATATTTGCCGTTTTCCATGGTGGCAGTGCCGGAAAGCGCAGCATTTGTGCCGATGCTGACCGTTGCCGAGGTCGTATTCAGCTTGACCGACGGCGCATCCGTATTCGTTACAGCATGATCTGCGCTCAGTACGATCTGGTCGAGGTACAGCGCCGAGCCGCCGGATCCTGCGCCGGATTTGTCAAACCGCAGGCCGGTGAACTGCTGTGCGCCGTCCGGCACGCCTGCCGTCAGCTGTTTCCAGCTGTTGCCGGTTGCAGCGGACAGGGGAGCGGTCAGCTCATTGCCTTCCGCGTCGGCAAACACCGCCGTGAGCGTGCCTGCCGTGTTCCTGCTGTGCGCCCACAGTGTCAGGTGCTTCATGCTCGAAGCATCGGCCGCCGGAACGGAAATCGTAAAGCCGTCCGTACCGGTGCCGTTCCACATCGCCTGGAGCGAACCGGTGCCGCGCGCCACCGAGGTGTAATCCGTCACCCGCGAGAGCGTCACGCCGTCCGATGCGGTCAGATTGTTCAGACCGCTTTCAAAATCCGCAACGGTATGAGCGCTCTGCGCGTCGCCCATGCCGACATTGACCGAAATGGACTTGCTTACGCTGCCATACGAGCAGGTGAGCGTGCCGGAGGCCATCCGGCTGCCCGCAGTGAACACGCCATCTGCGTTGACCGCACCGACATCGCCGGACACGCTCCACTTGAAGCAGGAATCCGCAGCTCCCATTATATGACCGAGGTGGTACGCGAGCGCATCCACGTTGACGGTCTGGTTCGGCTTGACCGAGATAGAGCTGAGCGCTTTGCCGCCGCTCTGTAGTGCGATCGAGTCCACACCGGTGGTGATGCACACGTTCATCGAGCCGGAAACCGTGCCGTTTGAGCCGGTAATGGTCGCGCGACTGGACTTGCTGCCCGCGGTGAACGTCTGGCCGGAGACCGTGCCCAGCTCATCATTCACCGTGTAGCTGAGGTCGGTCGGTGCGTCCGCCGAGGCGTAAGACGCATCTACACACTTGACCGAGAACCAGGTACTTCCGCCCGGGAGCACATAGCGGTGGCTGGGCGTGAGCACAGCATGAGCCGTCACGCCGTCCGACGCGATGTTGTTGACAAAGAAAATGTAGTTGGCGCACGCGCGCTGCGAGCCGTCCGACGGCTGGGAGATCAAAGCTGCGGTGCTCTCGCCGGGATTGCGGACCGCCATTGCGGAGGAGCCGCCGCCATCCAGACAGATGGCGCGGACACAGCCAAGCTCCTTCAGCTCCTGACCGAGTTCTGCCGCCGTCAGGCCGATGCTGTACGAGGACTGGTTGCCGTCGATTTCGTACAGAACAACCGTGCCGTCCGCCTTCACGCCGACTGCGCTGCGTGCTCTGCGGGTCGAGCCTGCGTCGATGCCGTCGGTCGTAATCGTGCTGTTGTCCATCAGCAGCTTGCCGCCGACCGCATACTGCACGTCGCTCCAGCTGCTGTCGTTCGCTGCGATGGACAGCGTGACTTCCTCGCCAACCTCGAAATCCACCCATGAGGGCACATTTGCGCCGTCCGACTTGGTAAGCACCATCTGGTTTTTGGTGATCGTAATGGGACTGCTGCCCGTGCCCTTATTCACGACTTTGAGCTTGACCGAGCCGTTGACCTTGACCGGTGTATCATCCACGCGCTCGAGGATAATGCTCGTGCCCTTGGCTGCAAAGTGCGTCGAGTCATCGTAGTTGTGATCGAGCAGGTACGCGCCAGCCGTCGTGCGCGTCTTGTTGAAGTAAGATACGTTGACCGTGCCGCTCTTGCCGCTCACGCGGATGCCCATAGTCGGGCGGCCGAGGACAGCTGTGCCGTCCTGCTTGAAGCCGACCGCATACTGCCAGGCATCGGACGAAATGAGCTCGCCGCTGTCGATGACCAGACCGATCGGAATGCCGGTAGACATAACGAAAAAGTCTGCATTCATGCCGCCAAGCACGGTTTTTCCCTGGTTCTGCAGATATTTCACCGCATTTGTGATGGTGGCCTTGCTGCCGTACAGCTGCTCATCGGCGTAGACCATGATGGGCGTTACACCGGTGTTCGGCGAGTATGTCAGCACGTTCGCGCGTTGCAGACCGGCACTGTTTTTGCCCTCGGTGCGACTGTACTGCAGACCGCTGCCGAGGGAGTAGGTGTAGCTGAAGCTGTTGTCGAAAACGGCTCCGGCAGCGCCTGCGCATAGCTGCAGAGCGGCAAGCGCGGCTGCAATCAAGCGATAGGGACGTTTGACTGATGTTCTCATAATCCTTTGAGTTCCTCCTTTTATTGCGGGTGTGAAAAAAGGGACATACTTTTCAGTATGTCCCTAATTGTAAACGCATCTGGTGGATTTGTCCAGTACCTTACACGTTTTTTACTACTTTTTCCAGAACCTCGGACAGCTTGGGACTGCGCACCGCGATATCGGCCACTCGATGGTAGAGCGCCTTGCGCGCATTGTACAGGCGGTGTGTTTCCGCCTGCTTGTCCGGCTTATTGAGCAGCGGGCGATTTGTGGAATAGGAAAGGTTCTTCATAATGCGGTAGAACGGTGTGTCGAGCAAGATGAGCAGGCCGGTCTCCTTGACAGCCGCCACATTCTCCGGACGGAGGACAGAGCCGCCGCCGAGCGCAAGTACGATGCCGTCTCTCTGCGCCAGCTCTTTAATGTACGCGGTCTCGCGGTCGCGGAAATAGGCTTCGCCCTTTTCAGCGAAAATCTCGGAGATTTTCTTGCCTTCCTTCGCCTCAAGGTAGATGTCCGCGTCAATAAATTCCAGTCCGGTCAGACGCGCCAGCTTACGGCCGATGGTGGTCTTGCCGCTGCCCATAAAGCCGCACAGCACCAGATTTTTCTTGCCATGCTTCTCGTGCAGACGCTTGACCGCCATTTTACCGTAGGTGCGGCGCAGAATGGTTTCGCATGCCTGCGGCTTGAAGGTCACGCCGGTCCAGATGGTCTGCGCATGCGCCGCCTGCATGACCAGCATGAACAGTCCGTCGCGTGTTTTGGTCTTGCGCGGATTGGCGAGCTTCATGGTCGAGGTCACCGGAGGATTGTAGATTGCATCGAACACATACTCGGTCTTGTGCGGCAGATAATGCAGCGGAGCCGCGTTTTCCTTTGGGTACATGCCCACCGGCGTGGAATTGAGCACGATATGAATATCGCGCGGAATGTGTCGGCGGCTGAACACGGAAATGCGTGCACCCGGAACGGCATCGGTCAGCTGCTTCTGCAGCGCTTCGGCCTTCTCGAGGTTGCGTCCCGTGATGATTAGGTACGCGCCCTGCGTCACGCAGTGGTATGCCATCACGGAAGCCGCGCCGCCGTAGCCGAGCAGCAGCACCTTTTTACCCTGGAGCGATACGCCATCACGGTTCAGCGACTCCGCAAAGCCGAGGATATCCGTGTTGAAGCCGGTCGCCTTGCCGTCCGCAAAGCGGACTGTGTTGACCGAGTGCAGGTCGCGGGCAGCGGTGTCAATCTCATCGAGCAGGGGGATGACAGCCTTTTTGTGCGGAATCGTGCAGTTGATGCCGCCGAGCTTGCGCTTGGCCAGCTCGAACGCTTCCGGTAAATCCTCGGGCGGCACGGCAACGCCGATGTAGTCCGCGTCCTGACCGGAGGCCTCGAACAGCTGCGCGTGCAGCTCCGGGCTCATCGTGTGGCCGAGCGGCCAGCCAAACAGGGCATAGGTGGTCTTTTTCGGCTCGAAAGCGCGAAATTCGTCCATGGAAAGCAGCATAACTCAGTCCCCCAGACGTTCGAGGGTGTTGAAGAAATCGGGGTAGGAGATGGCAACGACCTCCGGCTTGTCAATGCGGCTTGCGCCCTCGGCTGCCAGACCGAGCACGGCAAGGCTCATCGCAATGCGGTGGTCCTTATAGGTCTCGAAGGATGCGCCGTGCGGTTTGGCACCGCCGTGAACGATCATGCCGTCGTCGGTCTCCTCAACGTCCACGCCTGCCTTGGTCAGCTCGGTGACCATAGCGGCAATGCGGTTGGACTCCTTGACCTTGAGCTCCTGCGCGTCGCGGATAACGGTCTCGCCCTCAGCGAATGCAGCGGCTACCGCGATAACCGGCAGCTCGTCGATCAGGCGCGGGATGATAGCGCCGCCGATTTCTACGCCGTGCAGCTTGCTGTATTTGACGGTCAGGTCGCACACCGGCTCAGCCTCATCGCGGAAGTTCGACTCGGTGATGTCCGCGCCCATATCGCGCAGAACGTCCAGAACGCCCGTGCGGGTCGGATTGACGCCTACGTTTTTAATCGTCAGCTCACTGCCCGGAATGATCGCACCGGCAACGAGGAAGAACGCCGCGGACGAAATATCGCCCGGGACGGCAATATCGACCGCATGGAGGTCCTCCGGCGGGTCGAGCGTGATGGTGCTGCCGCTGGTTTCGATCTCAACGCCGAGTGCGCGGAACATGCGCTCGGTGTGGTCGCGGGAGGGAGCCGGCTCGATAACGGTCGTCTGACCCTCGGCGTACAGACCTGCCAGCAGGATGGCGCTCTTCAGCTGAGCGGATGCTACCGGCAGACGGTATTCAATACCGTGCAGCTCGCTCGGGAACAGGGTCAGCGGGCAGAAATTGTCGTTCTTGCCCTCGATGGACGCGCCCATTTCACGCAGCGGCTTCATCACGCGGCCCATCGGGCGCTTCTGGATGGACGGGTCGCCGCTCATGGTAACGGTGAACGGCTGACCGGCCAGAATGCCGCACAGCAGGCGGGTGGTCGTGCCGGAGTTGCCGGTGTACAGCGCTTCTGACGGCGCTTCGAGACCGTGCAGACCAACGCCTTCCACGATAACCTCGTCGTCGGTGATATTGATCTCGACACCCATCTTGCGGAAGCAGTCAATGGTGGACAGGCAATCCTCACCCATCAGAAAGCCGGTGATGTGGGTGGTGCCGTTGGCAAGTGCGCCGAGCATAACGGCACGGTGCGAGATGGATTTGTCGCCCGGCACGGTAATTTCACCGCGCAAAGGGCCGCAGGGTTGAATTTGCATGGGTTTGTACTCCTTTTATTCGTTAGGCACGCAATAGCTGCCGATTACTTTGATATAGGGAAGCTCCTCATGAAGCTGATACAGCAGGGACTGCACCGCATGGTCGCGCATGTTGCCGGTGAAATCGACATAGAACACATAGCACCACGGGCTGTCCTTGAGCGGACGCGAGTGGATTTCGGTCATGTCGATGCCGTAGTGCGCGATGGTGTCCAGCACGGTGATGAGCGTACCGGACGCGTTCGGGATGTGGAACGCGATCTCGATACGGTTGTCCTCCGGCTGACAGGTCAGCGTTTTGCTTACCGCGATAAAGCGCGTTTCGTTGTGCTGCATGTCGTTGATGCCCTCGGCGAGGATATCGAGACCGTAGCGCACAGCCGCCTCCTGCGAGCAGATGGCAGCAAGGCTCTTGTCGCCCTTTTTCTGCACGTTCTGGGCCGCAATGGCGGTGTTTGCCACCTCGATGGCCTCCAGATCGTGCTCGGAAATGAAGCTGTGGCACTGCGGCAGCGCATGGGGATGCGAGCAGACGCGCTTGACGTCCTCGAGCTTTGTGCCGGGCACCGCCGCCAGACAGTGCGAGATTTTCTTGATGTACGAGCGGTTGATGTACAGGTCGTAGTCGAGCAGGAGGTCATAGACTTCGCTGACCGTGCCTGCGGTTGTGTTCTCGACCGGCACAACGCCGATATCGGCCTTGCCGTCGCGGACGGACTGGAAAACCTGCTCCCAGGTGGGTACGTTCTGCGGTTCGCAGCTCGGGAACAGCGCACGCGCGGCCAGCTCCTGATACGCACCCGGAACCCCCTGATAGAACACGGTTTTCGGCTTTGCAAGCGTTTCTGCGGGATAGAACGGGAACTTTTCCGGCGTCTGACGCAGAATCTCACTGTACTGATACTCACGGCTCGCGCGGATCATGCTCTGCAGAAGGGAAACATACTTGAGCTGCAGCTCCTCCTCCATACCGGCGGAGCGCTTCTCAACGATTTCCGCCTCGCGGTCGGGCTTGTAGATTTTATCATCCGACTGCGCCTTGGTCTTGGCGACCTCAAGCGCGAGCGACATACGGAGCAGAAACAGCTCTCGGATAGCGGAGTCAACGCGGTTGATGTCCTGCCGGATTTCGGAAAGTTCACGCATGATAACCCTTCGCCTCCCTCAGAAGATCTGCCAGTGCAACGGCGCAGGCGGCCTCGACCACCGGCGCGGCACGGGTGACGATGCACGGGTCGTGCCGTCCGTGGATGGACAGCGGCTCGACCTTGCCGGTGCGGATATTGAGCGTATCCTGCACCATGCCGATGGACGGCGTAGGCTTGATGCACGCGCGGACAATGAGCGGCATGCCGCTCGTAATGCCGCCAAGGATACCGCCGTTGTTGTTGGTTTCGGTCTTGACAACCCCGTTTTCCTCATAAAACGGGTCGTTTGCGTGTGAGCCGCGCAGCGCAGCGAAGGCAAAGCCTGCGCCGAACTCCACGCCCTTGACGGCGGGCACGCCGAACAGGATAGAGGACAGGCGGCTCTCCACGCTGTCGAGCATCGGGCTGCCGATACCGGCCGGCAGGCCGACGGCTGCGCACTCGATGACGCCGCCGACCGAATCCTGTTCCTCACGCGCTTCCTCGATAGCGGCCAGCATGGCTTCGAGCGCACGCGGATTGTTCACCGGGTATTCGGCGTTCCGCAGCGCATCCAGCTGCTCGGCGGTAACTTCCACATCGTCGAACGGCATATCCTGAATCTGCGCGATGGACTGGATGTGCGCGCCGACCGTCACGCCCTGTTCCTTGAGCCACAGCTTGCACAGCGCACCGGCAAACACCAGCGGAGCCGTCAGTCGGCCGGAGAAATGGCCGCCGCCTCGCGGGTCGTTGCAGGAATCGTAGCGCAGCATACCCGTGTAGTCCGCGTGACCGGGACGCGGCTGCGCCGCCAGCTCGGCGTAGTCGTTCGAGCGCTGATTGGTGTTGCGGATGACGGCACAGATGGGCGTGCCGGTCGTTTTGCCGTTGTAGATGCCGGACTGCACCTCCGGCCTGTCCGGCTCCTTGCGTGCGGTGGATTGCTTGTTGCGGCCCGGTGCGCGGCGCTCCATCTCGCGCAGGACAAACGCCTCGTCATATGCCACACCGGACGGGAATCCGTCTATCACAACGCCGATGCCCGTGCCATGCGATTCACCGAAAATGGAAATTTTAATTGCATTGCCCCAGGTAGAACCCATGCTGCTCCCTCCTTACAGCTTCAGAACGTATTCGTGCAGCTTTTCTGCATCGATCGGCGTAATTTCCGCCCGACCGGCTTCGCGCACGAGGATAAAGTTGACCGTTGCACCGAATTTCTTTTTGTCCGACAGCAGAGCATTAAAGATGGACTCGCGGTCGTATTCCAGCTCGGTCGGCAGACCGATGTGCTTCAACAGGTCGATGAGCGGCGCTGTCAAATCCTCGTTGCCCAGCAGAGCGGACAGCCGCATCGCTGCCACCATGCCGATCGCCACTGCCTGACCGTGGGTGAGGTCGGTGTAATTGCCCAGCTTCTCCGCTGCGTGGCCGATGGTGTGTCCAAAGTTCAGTATCATGCGCAGACCGGTGTCGTGCTCGTCAATGGCAACTACATCGCGCTTGATCTTTACGCACTCGTAAATGATATTTTCAATATTCGTCTTGTAGTCCGACCGAGAAACCATCGTCAGGATTTCCCGGTTGGAAATGTAGCCGTACTTGACGACCTCGGCCATGCCGTCCGCAAAGGTGCTGTCCGGCAGGGAAGCGAGCACGTTCGGGTCGATGAGGACGAGCCGCGGCTGATAGAACGCGCCGACGAGGTTTTTACCCTCGGGCAGATCAACGCCGGTCTTGCCTCCAACCGAGGAATCCACCTGCGCGAGCAGCGTGGTCGGGATCTGACACAGCGATACGCCGCGCAGGAAGGTCGCCGCCGCAAAGCCGGTGATGTCGCCGACAACACCGCCGCCGAGCGCGATGATGAGGTCCTTGCGGGTCATGCCGGCGGTCAGCAGATCATGGTAAATACCTTCAACCGTGGAAAGCTGCTTGTGCTCCTCACCGGCGGGAATGACCGTGTGCGTCACCGGCAGGGAGAACTGCTTTTCCAGCTTCTCGAGATACAGCGGCGCTACCGTTGAATCCGATACAATATGCACGCGGCTGGGCGAAAAGGTTTCGAGGATTACCGCGCCTGCATGGTCCAGCAATCCGGTTTCGATATGAATTTCGGACACGCCGTTCGCGCCCGTCAGACTCAGCGTTTCTGCCATTTTTACAACACCCTTTTGGTTGAATTAGTAATTAGGAATGGGGAATTAGTAATTGCCGTTATCCTTTATATTTGCGAAGGAGGTCGGTGGAACACCGACCTCCGGCTATCTTACATTATAATGCGTATCAGATTTCTCTGTCAACTGCCGCTGCAACAGCGCGCAGTGCGTTCATGGTGTGGTGGAACGAATCGTAGGTCAGCGACTGTGCACCGTCGGACAGAGCATGTGCAGGATCGTTGTGAACCTCGATCATCAGACCGTCTGCGCCGGCTGCAACAGCAGCCTTTGCCAGCGGCTCGACCATCCAGTAAATGCCGCCTGCATGGGACGGATCAACGACGACCGGCAGATGGCTCATGCGCTTGAGCACCGGAACGGCGGAAATATCAAGCGTGTTGCGGGTGTACTTCTCGTAGGTGCGGATGCCGCGCTCGCAGAGGATAACGTTCTCGTTGCCGCCCGCCATGATGTACTCGGCGCTCATCAGGAACTCCTCCATGGTGTTTGCGAAGCCGCGCTTGAGCAGGATCGGCTTGCGGGTCTGGCCGAGTTCTTTCAGTAGCTCGAAGTTCTGCATATTGCGTGCGCCGACCTGGAAGCAGTCGCACTTGTCCATGAAGATGTCAATGTGCGCCGGATTGGTGATCTCGGTGACAACCGGCAGACCGGTTGCCTCATGCGCCTTGTGCAGCAGCTCCAGACCCTCAGCCTTCAGACCCTGGAAGGAGTACGGGGAAGAACGCGGCTTCCACGCACCGCCGCGGAGAACGGTAGCGCCGTCTGCCTGCACATGCTTCGCCACGTCGATGATCTGCTCCTCGCTTTCAACAGAGCACGGACCTGCCATAACGACCAGCTTCTTGCCGCCGACAACAACGCCCGGTGCAATCTCAACGACAGAGTTGTCCGGATGGAACTTGCGGTTTGCCAGCTTGAACGGCTCCTGCACCTTGATGATGTTCTCAACCTGCGGGTCAAGCATGAGTGCGTCCTTGTCAACAGCGCCGGTGTCGCCGACCAGACCGATAACGATGGTGCCCTCGCCGTAGATCGGATTTGCCTTTACGTTCCAGCGCTCGATATGCTGGGACAGCTCCTCAACGTGTTCGTGGGTCGTGCCCTGCTTCATAATGATGATCATGTTGTGTATCTCCTTTATATAGGTGGTATTTGCTGTCTGTCACGGCGGAATGGGTATAAAAAAGCCCTTCATCCACAAAGAGGGACGAAAGACAAACGGTTCCGCGGTACCACCCACATTCGGCATAACAATGCCGCACTTTTTCGGATACAAATATATCCTATCCCTGTAACGGAGGAAATCCGTCAGCGCCTAATTCGATAGGGTTCAGCGCCGCAGCTCAGGAGGGAACTTCATCGTACCGGCGTCTGCGTCCGTTTCCAGTCATGCCGGACACTCCCTGAAAGCCGCACGTGGAACGATTACTTTCCTCTGTCATCGCTTTGTGCAATATTTGTGTTTATTATATCGCTGGCCGGGCGAGTTGTCAATGACTGATTTGACATGGTTCGATGAAAAAATACATAAATTTTCATGTATTCTGACAAGTCCCTGACCTTCCGCACGTCAAGCGGATGCGCAATGAGCCACCGCAGGGCGGGATGAGGTCATCCTGCCCTGCAATACAGATTGGCAATGAAGGATAATGGTCAATCACAACATTCATTTTCCATCCTCAATTCTCAAGTTACTCTTCTACTTTAGTAATCTGCGGCATAGTCTATAGTGGTGATGAAAATGGACAAACGAAAAGCGGCCTTCCGGCAGGCGATTTCGTGCCTGCCGCCGATACGGCGGGCGCAGATGGAGCGGCTGGACAGGCCGGAGGACATCGAGGAATTACGCTTTCGCGCGGGACAGCCGCCTGCGGCGAAAACAGCCGTCGGAGAGCGGCCGCTCCCGCTTGAGGCGGTCACATCGGCGGAGCTGCGCGAGATGCTCAGCCGCGCAGCACAGTATTCCGTACATAGTTATACAGACAGTCTGCGGCACGGCTTTCTGACGTTATCCGGCGGGCATCGGCTGGGCATCTGCGGCACAGCCGCCGAAGAGGACGGCCGCGTTCTCGGGGTACGCGGCCTGAGTTCAATCAACCTGCGCATTGCACATCAAGCCGAGGATTTACAGGCGCAGATTGCCCGCTGGATAGGAACGGACGAGCCGCAGTCTGCCTTGCTCCTGTCACCGCCGGGATATGGCAAAACGACCTTGCTGAGAGAGTGGGTGCGCTACTTCTCCGACCGTGGTTTCACTGCCGCGATTGCGGACGAGCGCAGCGAGATTGCCGCTCTTGCGGACGGTGTACCGCAGCTTGCGGTCGGGCGCTGCACGGATGTGATGGAAGGCTGCTCGAAATGGCAGGCGGCGGTCATGCTGCTCAAAACCATGTCGCCTGCCCTGCTCGCTCTTGATGAAATTACTGCGCCTGAGGACGCAAAGGCGGTATCGCTTTGCACGCACTGCGGAACGGCAGTGATTGCGTGTGCACACGCGGCCGGACTGGATGATCTGCGGCAGCGGCCGATCTACCGTGAGTTGCTCGCACTCGGCGCATTTCATCAGGCGGTTATTATCGAAAAACGGGACGGACAGCGGGTCTACCGCATGGAACGATGGGAGGAGACGAAATGTTAAAGCTGATCGGTTCGGTGATGGTGTTCGGCTCATGTGCGGCGCTCGGACTGTCCGCGCGGCAAAATCTGCGGCGCAGAGTGGCGGCGGCAGACGCGATGCTGCTTGCGCTCGGTCTTATCCGCAGCGAGATTTCCGGAAGACGGACACCTATGCCGGAAATTGTCGGTCTGCTGGCGGAAAACGAGCAGCCGATTATCCGCAAAGTCTTTCGCACGCTGCAGCGCCGCCTGCGGGAGCAGAACGGTCTGTCGCTCGGATACCTGTGGCGCAGCACCTTGCGGGACTGCCGCGCACAGGTCGGACTTGGCGCGCAGGAGTGCGATATTCTGTGCGACGCCGCAAACTACTTAGGCCGCTACGATGCGGACGAGCAGCTGACCGGTCTTACGCAGGTGGAGCGGCGGCTGGCGGCCTCGCGGGAGGCGGCGCAGGAGGATTTGGCAAATCGGGGAAATCTGTACCGGACCTGCGGCATTGCGCTCGGTCTGCTGGTGATTCTGGTGCTGATCTAAGCGGAGGAAAACGATGGATGTTGATCTGATTTTCCGCATTGCGGCGGTAGGAATTTTAGTGGCGGTGCTCGGACAGCTCCTGTCCCGCTCGGGCCGGGAGGAGCAGGCGCTGATGACGACACTCGCGGGTTTAATTGTCGTTTTGATGCTGATTGTTCAGGAAATCGACCGCCTGTTCACCATGATGAAAAATGTATTTGGGTTTTGAAGATGGAATTAGGCTTGATTTGCGGTATTGTCCTTGCGGCGCTCACGCTGTCGCTGGTGCTGAAAAAGGATGCGCCCGCTATCGCGTTTCTGCTGGTGCTGACGGCAGGCGTGATCCTGCTTTTGCGGGTGTTCAGCGCAGCCGGAAGCGCGGCGCAGCGGTTTTCCGGTCTGCTCTCGCAGTGCGGCTTGGATTCCGCGCTGTATCTGCCGGTGTGCAAGGCAGTCGGTGTGGCGGTCGTGGTGCGGATCGCAGCCGCGCTTTGCCGGGACGCCGGTCAGTCCGCGCTTGCCGCCAAGATGGAGATTGCAGGCGCTGTCCTGACGCTTTCCGTGTGCCTGCCGCTTTTCGAGCAGGTGTTCGACCTTATTACGGAGTGGGCAGTATGAGCAAATGCAAACTGGCGCTGAATGCTATTCTCGTGCTCCTGCTGTTCCTGCCGTTCGCGCATGCGGCCGTGAGTGAGGAACAGGTGCAGTCAGTCGGCGGCAGCAGTCTGACTGACGCTATGCCGAACAGTGCGCGGCAATACCTTGACGGCGTATCGCCGGAAAACGCGGACACGCTGTCGGATTCGGTCTCCCGCGTGCTGGAAAACATGACCTCGGACAGCCAAAGTGCGATTCGGACTGCACTTGGCGGACTGTTGCGCGTAGCCGTGATTGTGCTGCTGGCCTCGGTGGCGCGCGGCTTTTCTGCGGCGGCGGGCGGCGAGGCCAACGACTGGATCGACATGGCGGCGGCACTTGGCTGTGCGGCAGTGCTCCTGCGGGATTTCACGGGTGTGCTGTCGCTCTGCCGCGACACGCTCGACCAGATCGGCGTGTTTTCGGGCACACTTCAGCCGGTGCTCGCCACCGTACTTGCGACCGGCGGCAACACGGCGACCGCAACGGTTTTACAGGCGGCGACCATGGTGGTGTTTGATCTTGTGATACGGCTGGTGAACGCCCTGCTTGTTCCGGCGGCGTGCGCGTATCTTGCTATCACGGCGGTGGATGCTGCGGCAGGAAACGGCATGCTGCGCGGCATCGCGGACGGCATAAAATCCCTGACCTCGGGTGTACTTAAACTCATTTTAACACTGTTCACCGCATATCTTGCGATAGCGGGCGGTGTTTCCGGCAACGTGGACCGCATGACGCTAAAGACCGCGAAACTTGCGGTGTCCGGTGCGGTTCCGGTGGTCGGCGGTGTGATTTCGGACGCGACCGAAACCATGTTGTCCGGTGCAGCTCTGCTGCGCGGCTCGATCGGCATTTTCGGGATGCTGTGTATAGCGGCTATCTGCTTTGTGCCGTTCGTTCGGGCGGGAGCAAGCTATTTGTGCTACAAGGCGGGTGCAGCCGTGCTCTCGCCGCTGTGCTCGGACGGCATGAAGCGGTTCCTCGAAAACGTAGGCACCGGCTTCGGTCTGCTGCTCGGCATGCTGAGCACCTGCTGTATGATTTTATTCCTCGAACTCGTGTATATGGTGGCGATGGTGAAACCAATATGACTGAATTACTGCAAACGATATTACTGCGCGTGACGATCGCGGGAGCCGTGTCCGCGGTGGCGCTCAAGCTGGCAGGCGGCGGAGCCTTAAAAGAGGTTGTGCGGACAGCTGCCGGTCTGCTCATGCTGCTGGCGCTCCTACAGCCGCTGGCGGGACTGCACTTGCTGTCGTGGAACTGGCAGAGCAGCGTCTCGCAGAGCGACTTAGACGAAATGCAGGCGCGCAACATGCAGACCACGATGAGCACGGTCGCGGCGAGCATTGCGAAGGCGGTGCAGCAGCGTGCAGAGGAAGCCGGTATTCCGTGCACGGTGAATGTGGAGATGGCAAATGACGCGGACGGACTGCTGCAGGTCGATAAAGTAACCGTGTACTACGACAGTACAGCGGCGAATCGCCTGTCCGAGCTGCAAAGTCTGCTGACCAAGGAATGCGGCGTACCCGCAGAACGACAGGAGCTGATTGCAAGATGAAACTGCCGGATAACGAAAACTTAACTGCCGTCAAGGAGAAAATCCTGCCGGTTTTGAAGAAATACCGGGCCGTGCTGGCGGTATTGCTCGCGGGCGTGCTGCTGCTCACCTCGGGGCACAGCGGAAACACGGAGCAGGTGCAGACCACAAGTGCGGATACAACGGTTTCGCAGTCGTTCGACCTGAACGACTTCCAGCAGGAGCTGCAGGCGCGGCTTGCCGCAATTTCCGGCGCCGGACGTGTGGAGCTCATGCTGTCGCTCGACCAGACCGAGGAATCGGTCTACGCGGTCAACACCCGCCAGACAAGCGGGAGTGACAGCCGCAGCCGGGAAAGCGATGTGAGCGTGGTCTCGAACGGCAGCTGCGGCGAAACGCCCGTGACGGTCAAGCGCGTTCTGCCGGTATTCCGCGGTGCGGTCGTGCTGTGCGATGGCGCGGATGACGCATCCGTTCGGCTGTCCGTCACACAGGCGGTGAGCACGGTGTGCGGCATCGGCGCAGACAAAGTTACGGTTCTGAAAATGCAATCCGATACATAAGGTATAGCAATTCGTTAGGAGGGCAGGCAGATGAAGAAGATCAAAAAACGCGGAGCGGTCTACGGTGTGATCGCGCTGCTGCTGTGCGCAGCGGCTTATCTGAACTGGAGCTACGTTGACACGCCGGAGGACCTTCTTGCGGCGCAGCAGACCGACGCGCAGGCGGATACGCAGACCGATGCCTCGGCGGACAGCACCGCCGGTGAGGGCGATTATTTTGCATCCTCACGGCTGACGCGCACGCAGGCGAGAGACGAAGCGGTGAGCACACTCAAGGAGCTCAGTGAGAGCGACACCGCAGACCAGAGTGCAAAAGACGATGCGGCGGCACAGATTTCCGCACTGGCAGACGACACGGTGGCCGAAGCCAATATCGAGAGCCTGATTCGCGCCAAAGGCTATGAGGACGCAGTTGTGATGCTCGGTGACGGCAGCGCGAATATCGTGGTAGCGCCGCCGGACGGCGGTCTGCAGGCCGAGGACGTGGCTGTTATCCGCGATATCGTTATCTCGGAGACCGGCATGACGGCAGGGCAGATCAAAATCGTGGAAGCATCTTAATAGACAGCGTGTATTTTTACTTTGCTTTTTGCACAAACTGTGCTATAATGCTCTTAGACAATGCCGGATGATGGGATTGTCTCAAAAAAGGAGAGTGAGCACTATGGCAGATCACAAGGAGTACTGGTCCACCGAAAGCGATCAGGGCTCTATCCGTATCTCTGAGGATGTTGTTGCGTCTATCGCAGCACTGTCGGCCTCGGAAACCAAGGGTGTCAGCGGTTTGTATTCCAGCCTGACGAGCGACATTGTCGGCTTTATCAGTAAAAAGAATTTGTCCAAGGGCGTCCGTATCGAACTCGGCGATGATGATACCGTTAAGGTGGAGATCGGCTTCCTCGCACTGTTCGGCTACAACATTTGTGATGTGGCAAAGGAAGTGCAGGAGAACGTCAAGTCCTCGATCGAGTCCATGACCGGTCTGCGCGTTGTCGAGATCAACGTGCATGTCGGCGGCGTGACCTTCAAGCCGTCCGCTTCGGCTGAGGAAAAGGCCGAGCCGGCACCGTCCGAGATCGAAACTCCGGCGGAGACGGCAGACGCTGAGTAACATGAGCAAAACAGGCATGGCTGCGGCTGTGCCTGTTTTTCTGTTGCCCGGTTTTATGAAATATGGAATACCGCCTTGCGTTTTGCCCGAAAATAGGATAAAATAGTTATACTGAATAGTAGGCGAAATTTGCGTAAATATAGGAGGTCCTGCTGCATGAGTGTGATGAGCAGAACAAAAGCAAGAGAAATTGCGCTGCACCTGATCTTTGAGATGGGGTTCCAGCAGTTTGAAGAAGAAAACCTGAACGAGCGACTGGATGAGGAAATCATGAAGTCCATCAGCGGAGATATCGCACTGTATGCGGGCAAGCTGAGCGAGGAACAGACCGCGTATATCCGCACGGTGGTAAAGGGCGTGGCAAACGACCTGCCGGTGCTCGATACCATTATCGAGGCCAATTCCAAGGGCTGGTCGCTCAACCGTCTGTCCCACATGACCATCGCGGTACTGCGTCTGGCGCTCTTTGAGATGCGCGATGTAGACGACGTTCCGGTCGGCGTAGCCATCAACGAGGCCGTTGAGCTGGCGAAGAAGTACGACACCGAGGATGCCGCTTCCTTTATCAACGGCGTGCTCGGCTCTGCCGCCCGTGCAGAGTTCCCGCAGGAAAAGCAGGAGAGCACCAATGCCTGAGCGCTTTCTGGGAATTGATACGTCCAACTATCGCACGTCAGCGGCGATTTACAACGCCGAGACCGGTGAGTGGGTCAACCGCGGCGGATTGCTGACCGTGCCGGAAGGCGCGATCGGTCTGCGCCAGTCGGATGCGCTGTTCCAGCATACCGTGCGTCTGCATGAAAAAATCGAGGCTCTGCCGCAGGGAGAGGTGCGCGCCATCGGCGTCAGCACCCGTCCCCGCGCGGTGGAAGGCTCGTATATGCCGTGTTTTCTGGCAGGAGAGAGCGTCGCGCGGAGCGCGGCGCATTTGCTTTCCGTGCCGCTTTTTACCGTGTCTCATCAGCAGGGACATATCGCGGCAGCAGCGCTGTCGGCTGGCAAGCTGGATTTGCTTGACGGCGAATTCCTGGCGTGGCACCTGTCCGGCGGCACGAGTGAGCTGCTGCATGTGAAGTGCGGTGCAGACGGCCTGCCGGACTGCACCTGCATCGGCGGTACGACCGACCTTGCAGCCGGTCAGCTGCTCGATCGCGCGGGAAATCTGCTCGGTCTGCCGTTCCCGTCCGGCGGCGCACTGGACGCGCTGGCGCTCACCGCCGAGCCGGAAAAGGGTTTCAAACCCAAGGTAAACGAGTGTAAATTCTCGCTCTCCGGTATGCAGAATCAGGTAGAGAATAAATTCAAGAGCGCCGAGCCAAAGCAGATGGCGCGTTTTGCGCTCGAGACCGTGGTAAATGCCGTTATCAAAGCCACCGAGCAGGCACGCGAGCAGTATCATTGCCCGATTTTGTGCGCAGGCGGCGTCATGGCCAGCCAGATCATCCGTGCCCGCATGAATAAACGGTTCGGCGGGGAGATCTCCTTCGCGGAGCCGACACTTTCGGGAGATAATGCTGTGGGCGTGGCAGTGCTGGCGGCAAAACTCTGTAACAGATAGGAGGTAGGAGTTAGGTGGTAGGGATGGAAAATTGAAAATGAACCAAACTCATCACTCCTTCCTCCTCACTCCTAACTTGTTGGAATGGCAACGATCTACACAGTATCTCAATTAAACAATGAAATAAAGGACTTGCTCGATGCGGTTCCCGGCTACCGCGGGTTAATGGTGCAGGGCGAAATCTCGAACTACAAGGCGCATTCATCCGGGCACCACTACATGACGCTCAAGGACGAAAACGCGGCCATCAATGCGGTCATGTTCCGCTCGGATGCGATGCGGCTGAAATTCCGTCTGCAGAACGGCATGAAGGTCATCGTCAAGGCGCGTGTCAGCTCGTTCCCGCGCACAGGCGCGGTGCAGCTGTATGTGTCCGAGATCATCCCGGACGGCGCGGGTGCGCTCAACCTTGCGTTCGAGCAGCTCAAGGCGAAATTACAGGCTGAGGGCTTGTTCTCCGAGCGGTACAAGAAGCCCATCCCGTCCTGTCCGGACAGTATCGCGCTCGTAACCTCGCCGACCGGCGCGGCGGTGCGTGACATGATACGCATTCTCGGCCGCCGCTGGCCGCTGGCAAAGGTCGTACTGTATCCGGCGCAGGTGCAGGGACAGGGCGCGGCGGAGAGCATTGCACGCGCGATCGCTCTGGCGAACGCCATCGGCGAAGCAGATGTCATTCTGTGCGGCCGAGGCGGCGGCTCGATGGAGGATTTGTGGGCATTCAATGAGGAAGTGACTGCCCGGGCGATTTTTGCCTCCGAGATTCCGGTGATTTCCGCGGTCGGCCACGAGCCGGATTTCACGATTGCGGACTTTGTTGCCGATCTTCGTGCGCCTACGCCGTCCGGTGCGGCGGAGCTTGCCGTGCCTGACAGAGCCGAGTGCGCGCTGAACTTACGCACACTGAATGCACGTCTGTACACGGCGGCGCACCGCAGGGCAGAGCAGCAGAGAAAGCTGTTGGACGGTCTGCAGGAGCGGCTGTCGAACCGCACACCGATGAAATACATCGAGGAAAAACGCCTGCTGCTGACACAGACCGAGGAACGCCTGCTTTCGGCGGTTCCGGCGCGGCTGGAGACCGAGCACAACCGACTGAACGGACTGCGGCAGCGCCTGCTCACGGCAGGACAAAGCGGTCTGCACCGCTGTAAACTACGGTTCGCACAGACTGTGGCGACACTCGACGCAATGAGCCCGCTGCGCGTTCTGGGCCGCGGCTACGCGGTAGCGACCAAGGGCGCCAAGCATACGGTCGTAACCGATGCAGCGGCACTCAAGCAGGGAGACACCCTGCATATTCAATTTGCAAAAGGTGCGGCAGACTGCCGCGTGACCGATATCGAGGAGGACAAGTAACATGGCGGAAAGAACATTTGAAAGCCAGATGGCACGTCTGGAAGAGATCGTGCGGCTGCTCGAGCGCGGTGAAGCACCGCTGAACGAAAGCATGAAGCTGTTCGAGGAGGGCACCAGACTGTCCGCGTCCCTCGGCAAGCTGCTGGACAAGGCCGAGCAGAAGGTCACCGTCATGCAGGAGAACATGCAGGGTGAACTCACAGAGCAGCCGTTTGCGGCAGAGGAGGAAGCAAAATGACGTTTTCCGAGCAGTTAAAGGCAGATATTGCGCTCATTGAACCTGCACTGGAGAAATACCTCTCGCGGGAGACCGGCGAGGGTTACGACCGCATTTTCGAGGCTGCAAAGTACTCCGCGATGGCAGGCGGCAAGCGCCTGCGCCCGGTGATCGTGCTGGAATTCTGCCGCCTGTGCGGCGGCGATATCGAGAAGGCGCTGCCGTTCGCGTGTGCGCTTGAGATGATCCATACCTACTCACTCATCCATGATGACCTTCCGTGCATGGACAACGACGACTTGCGCCGCGGCAGACCGACCTGCCACAAGGCTTTCGATGAAGCGACGGCGGTCCTCGCGGGTGACGGACTGCTGACGGCGGCTTTTGAGACGGCTTCGGCGGCAAAGGATGTTCCGGCGGAGACCATCGTGCGCTGCATTCGTATTCTGGGCGAAAACGCGGGCATGAATGGCATGATCGGCGGTCAGGTGCTCGATATGGGCGCCGAGCACCGCAAAATCTCGCTCGACGAGCTGCGTCTGCTGCAGAAGCTGAAGACCGGGTGCCTGCTCCGTGCGGCGTGTGAACTCGGCTGTGCGGCTGCCGGTGCGACTGACGAGGACACCCTCACTCGGGCACGCGCTTACGGCGAAAAGCTGGGTCTGGCGTTCCAGATTGAGGACGATATCCTTGATATCGAGGGAGATGCCGCAACACTCGGAAAATCCATCGGCAAGGACGCGGCCAGTGAGAAATCCACATTTCCGTCTTTGCTCGGTCTGGAGGAATGCCGAGAGCTTGCGGCAAAGCTGACCGAGGAAGCAGTGAACGCGGTAAAACCGCTGAACGGTCATGCATTCCTTGTCGAACTGGCACGCAGTCTGACCGGCCGCACCAGGTAAGACGCATATTCACATAAAATTTACACACATTTCTTGAATATTTATGCGTTCTGTGTTAATATAACAGATAAGTGACGTAGTATCCTAGTCAGTTCATGCGATTCCCAAGACGGGCCTAAAAATCCGTAGACGGGCATATCGATGAAGTCTCTGGTGTTTGCTTCTTACGCCCAGTTTGGGGTGGATGCTGGAGGTTAAGGCTTGAGGGCGCGCTTCAATGGCATGAAGTACCGACCCTCTTGCCGTGGAGACCCGTGACTGTCGGATGCCTATAGCATTTCATAAGAGATTGATGGACGTCCAACGGCACGGGATGAAACCTGCAATGCGGTGCAGCGGAAGTTACAAAGGATTGATCACCGACGTAAGGACCAAAGTGCTGTGTGCAGTGTAGCCTGCCTTGAGTGGCCATGGTGAATAAGGTATCCGCCTGCGGTTTCCCGGCCAGGAATGCCGCGGGAATTGACTTTTGAAACCATGTCTGCAAAAGAGGCTAAGAATCGTTTTGACTGTAGTGGAAATCACCTAGGCTATTCTAACGAGGCAGACCGTGGATTGCAGTGCGGACTCAGTGGCAATTCGGTCCCGAACATGGTAACATCTCGGCACGGACTTTAATGGGAAACCCCCTTGACGGCGACGCGAGGCAGTCCGCGGGGAAAACCAACCGAACCTCAAGCCGCAAGATTTACTCGGTCTGCCGTCACTTACCCTATAAAAGAAAAGCCGTCTTTGCGGCTTATGATAGACGCTCCGGCGGCGGAATTTGCGGTTTGCCGCAATTTTCTGCTATTATGGAATAAATCCGGGGCAAAAATCGGTGAAGGAGTTATCTTCAGTGGATACGACCGACAAACAAAAGAAAAAACCGCCGCAAAAGCCCAAGGCTGTTAATACCGCATGGGTCGGCTTGATCACCGTCATCAGCTTTGCGCTGAGCGTTGTCATGTCCTATATCTCGAACGAAGCATTGGCCAGTGCGGGCACGATTCTGTCCTTTGCTGTGCTGCTGCTCTTCATTGCGCTCGGCATTGTGTTTGACATGATCGGCGTAGCATCCACCTCGGCGACCGAGAAGGAATTTCACTCGATGGCGGCCCACCGTGTGCGCGGCGCGCGCGAGGCGGTCTGGATGGTGCGAAACGCAGAGAAGGTTTCCAGCATCTGCAACGATGTGGTGGGCGATATCTGCGGCATTATCTCCGGTGCGACCGGAGCACTCATTGTTGCACATATCACCTCGGGCGTGAGTGCGGGACTCAAGGTTGCGGTATCTCTGCTGATTACCGGTCTGATTTCGGCACTGACCATCGGCGGCAAGGCAGCCGGCAAGGGAATCGCGGTGATGTGCAGCAGCAAGGTGCTGGCGCTCTGCGGACGCGTGCTGTCCGTTCTGCCGCTCAAGCTGGATAACCGAAAGTAACGATATAAATACAGATAAACTGCCTTTCCAAAGGTGGGGATATTGATGAAGCAAAAACGATACGGAATTTTAGACAATATAAGCAGTCCTGCCGATTTGCGCGGACTGTCGTACGACACACTCGGCGTGCTGTGCGCTGCGCTGCGCGAGTTCATTGTGGACTCGGTGTCGCAGACCGGCGGTCATTTGGCGTCCAATCTGGGCATTGTAGAGCTGGCTGTCGCACTCGAGCGCGAGTTTGACTCCTCACGTGACCGCATCATCTACGATGTAGGTCATCAGTGCTATGTCCACAAGATCCTGACCGGTCGGCGCGATCGCTTTGACACGCTGCGGCAGTATGGCGGCCTGTGCGGCTTTATGAAGCCGGAGGAGAGCATCACCGACCCGTGCATCACGGGACATGCCTCGGATTCGGTTTCGGTGGCGCTCGGCATGGCGCATGCACGCACGCTTAAAAACCAGAAGTACCACGTTGTCGCGGTCATCGGCGACGGTGCACTGACCGGCGGCATGGCATATGAGGCGCTGAGCAGCGCCGGCACCTCTCGGGAGCCGCTGCTCGTGGTGCTCAACGACAACAATATGTCGATCGCCAAGAATGTCGGCGGACTCAGCCGTCATTTGTCGCGCCTGCGCGTCAGCCCGCAATATCTGCGTGCAAAAACCCGCATCAAGGAGCGACTCAGCCGCATTCCGGGCGGCGGAACAATCACGCGCGCGGTATCGCGCTTCAAGGCGAAGATCAAGCGGGCTGTCCTGCCGACCTCACTGTTCGAGCAGATGGGCTTTACCTATCTCGGTCCGGTGGACGGTCATGACATCAAGAGCGTGTGTGAGTTCATCGCACTGGCGAAAAAAATGAAAAAACCGGTTCTGCTGCACGTTATGACACAGAAGGGCAGAGGCTATGCCCCGAGTGAGCAGCATCCGGAGAAATACCACGGCGTTTCCAAGTTCGACCGCGTAACAGGCGCACCGCTTGCCGCGAAGAAGGAGGACTTCTCTGCGTTCTTCGGCAAAGAGCTTTGCGCACTGGCCGAGAAGGACAACCGCATTTGCGCGATCACAGCGGCTATGCCGTCCGGCACGGGACTGACCCGCTTTGCGGAGAAATTCCCGGAACGCTTTTTCGATGTCGGCATCGCCGAGGAGCACGCCATCGGTATGGCGGCTGGTATGGCGGCACAGGGACTGGTGCCGGTAGCGGCCATTTACTCGACCTTCCTGCAGCGCGCTTACGACCAGATTGTTCACGATATTGCAATCGAAGGTCTGCACGTTGTTCTGTGCGTGGACCGCGCGGGCATTGTCGGCGCGGACGGCGCAACGCATAACGGTGTGCTGGATATCGCGTTCCTGCGGTCTGTCCCGGGCGTGAAGATTTTCTGTCCGTCCGACTTTGCGGAACTCCGAGCCATGCTGTCCCGTGCGATTTACAGGGAGACCGGACCGGTCGCTATCCGTTACCCGCGCGGCAGCGAAGGCGCGTACCGCAGGGAGCTGTCGGCACAGCCGCTCGTGTGCGTACACGAGCAATCCGGCAGCGAGGTGACGATCGTCACACACGGCATTATGGTCAATCAGGCGATCGACGCCGCGGAAATCCTCATGCACGAGGGCATCCGCGCACAGGTTTACAAGGTAAATGAAATCGGCAGCGGACTGGAACAGGCGTATGCCGAGGAGAAGGAAAAACTCGGCGGCTGGTGTGTCGTTGCGGAGGACGTTGTGCCGAACGGCAGCGTCGGCGAGTGGCTTGCCGCGCACCGCAGCGAGCGTACCGATCTTCTGAATACCGGCAACCGCTTTCTGCCGCACGGCGGCGTAAACGAGCTGTACCGTCACTGCGGCATTGATGCCGAGGGCATTGCGGCATATATCATGAAAAATCGGAATGGGAAGGAGAACAGCGTTGGCTAAGAAGAGACTGGACGTATTGCTGTTTGAAAAGGGTCTTTGTCCCTCGCGGGAGCGTGCAAAGACTGCGATCATGGAGGGAATCGTTTACATTGCAGGCCAGAAGGCGGGCAAAGCAGGCGATATGGTTGACGAAAACGCCGAACTGGAGGTTCGCGGCAACGAGAACGCATTTGTGTCCCGCGGCGGCAAGAAGATCGAGAAGGCGCTCAACTACTTTAACATCGACCCGACCGATCTGGTCGTGATGGACGTTGGTGCATCGACCGGCGGCTTTACCGACTGCCTGCTGCGCCGCGGTGCGCGCAAGGTGTATTCCATCGACGTCGGCTATGGCCAGCTGGCGTGGAGTCTGCGTCAGGATCCGCGTGTCAAGTGCATGGAGCGCACCAATATCCGCTATGTAACGCCGGATATGCTGGAGGAAACGCCGTCGCTGTGCGTCATCGACGTGTCGTTTATTTCCCTCAAGCTGGTACTGCCGGTCGTTTCCAGCCTGCTGACCGAGGACGGCCATGTTGCCAACCTTATCAAGCCGCAGTTTGAGGCCGGCAAGGGCAAGGTCGGCAAAAAGGGCGTTGTCCGTGAGCCGGAGATTCACCTTGAGGTACTGCAGAATTATGTGGAAAACGCGCATGCGGCAGGCTTTAAGGTGCTTGATGTGACGTTTTCTCCCATCAAGGGACCTGAGGGCAATATTGAATTTCTCGGCTATCTGGAAAAGCAGGGCGAGGAGCACATTCCGGATCTGGCAGACGTTGTCCGTCAGGCACATGAGGAGCTGGACGCAAAGGCATGATGAAGAACATTTTCATCTATCCCAATCTGCGCAAGGACAGCGCACGCGATATCCTGCAGCCGGTGTGCGATCAGCTGCGGCGTGACGGTGTGCGGCTTATGCTGCCCAAGCAGATGCGGGTCGTGCCGCCCATCATTGAGGACGCAGATTACATGAAAACCGAGGACGCCGTGCAGTTTGCGGATATGGCGGTCGTGCTTGGCGGAGACGGAACCATGCTCCGTCTGGCACGAGAGGCGGCACAGAATCAGCTGCCGCTGCTCGGCATCAATGTCGGTCACGTCGGCTTTATGACCGAACTGGAACCGGCTGAGCTGCCCGAAATGGAAAAGCTGTTCACCGGTGAATTTTCACTGGACAGCCGTATGATGCTGCATGTTGCTGTGCAGCGCGGCGGGCGTATCGTGTATGAGAACGACGCGCTCAATGATATTGTTATCGCAAAGGGCACCGCGTTCCGCGTGGTGCGCGTCGGCATTTCGGCAGACAACGAGGAGGTCACCCGCTTTAACGGCGACGGCGTTATTGCAGCCACGCCGACCGGTTCGACCGCCTACGGTCTGTCGGCAGGCGGCCCGGTCATTGAGCCGAGCGCGGAAAACATCGCTGTTATTCCCATCTGTGCGCACGCACTGGCGGCAAAGTCGTTCGTGTTTGCGCCCGAGCGCAGCGTATCCATCACCGCAGCCTGTGAGGGCGGCAGTGAGGTGTTCATTTCGGCAGACGGCGGACAGGGCTTTGCCGTGCGGCCGGATGATCGGGTCATTATCACCCGTTCCGACCTGCAGACGCGGCTGATTCGTCTGAAAGGCAATAGTTTTTATCGAATTTTACAGCAGAAGCTGTGAGCGGCGCTGCTATAAGAGAGGAAAACGCGAACGATGAAGTTTCAACGACAGGCAAAAATCCTCGATCTCATCGACCGGTTTGAGATTGAAACGCAGGAGGATTTGACCGCACATCTGCGGGCACTAGGCTACAACACCACGCAGGCGACCATTTCGCGCGATATCAAGGAGCTGCGGCTTATCAAGACGCTCTCCTCGGAGACCGGCAAGTACAAGTACACCTCCTCGAACGCCGGGGCGGCAGACAGCTTCACTACGCGTCTGCGCAACATTTTCCGTGAGTGCGTTACGGATATTGATGCGGCACAGAATATGGTCGTCATTAAAACACTGCCCGGTCTGGGACAGGCGGCGGCAATGGCGATTGATGCCATGCGCGCACCCGATGTGGTCGGCACGCTTGGCGGCGACGATACCGTATTCGCCGTTATGCGCGATAACGACAGCGCGCAAAAGTTCTGCAAACAGGCAAGAGACATTCTAAAGTAAGCGAGGGATAAGGCGGCAATGCTGCAATTACTCCACATTGAAAATATAGCGGTCATCGAACGTGCAGACATCGAACTCGATAAGGGTTTGACCGTGCTTTCCGGCGAGACCGGCGCGGGCAAGAGTATCGTTATTGATTCGATCGGTGCGCTGCTCGGCAAGCGCGTCAGCCGCGACTTAGTGCGCTCGGGTGCGCAGAAAGGCTTTGTCAGCGCGGTATTCACCGATCTGCCGCGTGCTCTGCGCGAACTGCTTGACGAGCTTGCACTTTCCGGTGACGAGCCTGACACGCTGTACGTCCAGCGGCAGATTTCCGCGGACGGCAAGAGCACCTGCCGCGTGAATATGAAGCCGGCCAGTGCGGCTGTCCTGCGGCAGCTGGCGCCGTATTTGATCGACATTCACGGTCAGAATGACGGTCAGAAGCTGCTCGATGAAGCACATCACATCGAATATCTGGACGGCTACGCAGGCTGTGCCGAAATACTCGAGCGATACCGCCCGAAATATCAGGCGCTGGTGACACTACGGCGGGAAATTACTGCGCTGGAGACCGGCGAGCAGGAACGCCTGCAGCGCATCGATATGCTGACCTTCCACAAGGAGGAAATCGAGCAGGCGGCACTTAAACCCGACGAGGATGAGGCGCTTGCACAGCGCAAGGCGTATTTCGATCACGCGGGCAAGATCGCGGGTGCACTCGAGCAGGCGCGTATGGCGCTCTCGGGTGACGATGAAATTGCGGGTGCGTGTGAATTGCTCGATCAGGCGGCAAACGCCATCGAGAGCCTGCGCGAAGTGTCGGACGCCTTCGACGGCATGGCCGAGCAGGCCGAGGAAGTGCGCCTGCTGGCGGCAGATTTGCGCGACAGCGTGGCAAGTCAGGGGGATAATCTGGACTTTTCTCCGGCGGAGCGCGAGATGGTCGAGCAGCGCCTGGACGAAATCTACCGTCTGAAGCAGAAATACGGCGGTACGATTCCGGAAATCCTCGCGTATCTCGAGAAGATAACCGCCGAACTGGATACACTCGAGAATGCGGACGACCGCAGGGAAGAACTGCGGGAGCAGTACCGTGGTATGCTTGCGGAAGCCAAGGGCATCGCGGCGGAACTCACCGAACAGCGCCGCAAGGCCGCAAAGCAGCTGGAGAGCGAAATCGTGCGCGAGCTGAGTGAACTGGACATGGACAAGGTGAAAATGCGGGTTGCGGTCCGTACCGGAACTAAGCTGTCCGCGCACGGCTGCGACATCGTGACGTTTGAGATTTCGGTCAATCCGGGTGAGCCGGAAAAGCCGCTCTCCAAGGTGGCCTCCGGCGGCGAGCTGAGTCGCATCATGCTGGCGCTCAAAAACGTATTGACAGCGGGCGAAGATGTTGGTATGCTGATTTTTGACGAGATCGACACCGGCGTTTCCGGCCATGCGGCTCAGCAGATCGGCCGCAAGCTGTCCGCGATTGCGAAAAAGAAGCAGACACTGTGCGTTACCCATCTGCCGCAGATTGCCGCCATGGGCGACCATCACCTGCGCATTTCCAAATCCGTGCGGGACGGCCGCAGCTACACCGATGTCAGCCCGATGGACAGAGCACACCGCGTAGACGAAATTGCACGTCTGCTCTCCGGAGAGGCAATCTCGGATGCAGCACGCCGCAATGCAGAGGAACTGCTCGATGCGGCCGGACAGGGGGCGTGAACCCGTGGTAATCATAGACGAACGCAGAAAAGAGCGTGCTCCATAACGGTATTCGGACTCTTTTATCATAGAATGCAAACAAATTGAAATACAGGAGACAGAATAATGCAGCTTTACGACGAACTGAAAGCGCGCGGTCTGATCGCGCAGGTAACGAACGAAAAAGAGATCAGCGAGATGATCAACAACGGCAAGGCAACCTTCTACATCGGCTTTGACCCGACCGCAGACAGCCTGCACGTTGGTCACTTTATGGCGCTCTGCCTGATGAAGCGCATGCAGATGGCAGGCAACAAGCCGATTGCGCTGATCGGCGGCGGCACCGCTATGATCGGCGACCCGTCCGGCCGTACCGATATGCGCTCGATGATGACCGTCGAGACCATCCAGCACAACTGTGACTGCTTCAAGAAGCAGATGGAGCGCTTCATCGAATTCGGTGAGGGCAAGGCGCAGATGGTGAACAACGCCGACTGGCTGATGAACCTTAACTACATCGAGTTCATCCGCGACATCGGCTCGTGCTTCTCGGTCAACAACATGCTCCGCGCCGAGTGCTTCAAGCAGCGCATGGAGAAGGGTCTGAGCTTCCTCGAGTTCAACTACATGCCGATGCAGTCCTACGACTTCTACTACCTGTTCAAGAACTACGGCTGCAACATGCAGTTCGGCGGCAACGACCAGTGGAGCAACATGCTTGGCGGTACAGAGCTGATCCGCCGCAAGCTGGGCAAGGACGCGCACGCGATGACCATCACTCTGCTGCTCAACTCCGAGGGCAAGAAGATGGGCAAGACCGCTTCCGGCGCAGTTTGGCTCGATCCGAACAAGACTTCTCCTTACGATTTCTACCAGTACTGGCGCAATGTGGACGATGCGGACGTGCTCAAGTGCATCCGTATGCTGACCTTCCTGCCGCTTGAGGAGATCGAGGCGATGGACAGCTGGGAAGGTGCACAGCTGAACAAGGCAAAGGAAATCCTTGCTTATGAGCTGACCGCTCTGGTGCACGGCAAGGAGGAGGCCGAAAAGGCACAGACCGCTGCCAAGGAGATCTTCGTTTCCGGCGGTGCGGCTGCCAACATGCCGACCACCACGCTGACCGATGCGGACTTTACCGACGGCCAGATTGGCGTGCTGACTCTGCTCGTCAAGTGCGGCCTTGCAGCCTCCAACGGTGAGGCGCGCAAGCTGGTGCAGGGCGGCGGCGTTTCGCTGGACGGCGAAAAGGTCGCGGACTTCAAGCAGCAGCTGGCCAAGGACTTCTTTAACGAGGAGTGCATGATTAAGAAGGGCAAAAAGACTTTCCATAAGGTTGTTCTGGGATAACGTCTGTCGCGGAACGACATTTTCAAGAAGACGCAAAGAAGCGGCACAGACCGATTGGTCTGCGCCGCTTTTGTTATCTGGTTTTAGGAAAGAAAGCGTTCAGCCACCAGCATTACCAGCGGCAGCGTTGCCACGGACAGAATGGTGGACAGGCATACATACGACACCGCCTGCCGGTAGTCCTGATCGAACTTCTGCGCAAAGATGGCTGTGCTGCTGGCCACCGGCGTTGCCGCTGCGATCAGCGTAATCAGCGTGATCTCGCCGCGGGCAAAGGGGAACAGCAGGAAGATGAGCACCGTCACCGCCGGAACGACAAGCAGGCGCACGGCAGAGACAACGTACAGCCTTGCACTCGCAAACAGGTCGCGCAGGCGCACCTTGGACAGATAGAAACCGAGAATGATCATCGCCAGAGCAGTATTGGCATCCGCGATGTAGCCGATCGTGCCGGTGACGACCGAGGGCAGCGTCGGCTGAGCCACAAACAGGATGAGACCGATCACCATGGAGATGAAAACCGGATTGACGAACACCATTTTCAGATTGATGGTTTCCTTTTTGCCTGATATAATAACAATACCGTACGTCCACTGCAGCAGATTGACAAGCGTGCTGTATGAGACAACGTAGAACGCCGCCTCCGCGCCGAATACAGCTGTGACGAGCGGAATACCGATGAAGCCGGCGTTGCCGAACGCGACCGCAAAGTTTTCAATCCGGTGCCGGGTGCCGCAGGTGAGGTACGCCACGCCGATGGACGCGACAAATGCGATCACCGCGATAACGGCCGAAATGCCCATGGCACGCAGCTTGTCCACGCTGAACTCGGACATGTAGCTGCGCAGGATAACACACGGAATGACTGCGTACAGCAGCACGTTGGACAGATCACGGCTGCCCTGTTCGGTTATCATGCCGCGGCGGGAGAGGAGCAGACCGAGCATCATCAAAAGAAACATGATGATCGTCTGCTGAAGCAGAATTTGAGTAATCATAAGGGGAATTTTCCTGTACTTTCATAGAATGGAGGGGAATGCGATGGAATTATACCAGCTTCGACAGTTTGCTGCCGTAGCAAAATACGAAAATATGACGCGCGCCGCCGAGAGCCTGAACGTGGCACAGCCCGCTGTATCCAAAACCATACGGAATCTGGAAAGCGAGCTGGGAGCCGAGTTATTCGAGCGAACGGGAAAGGGATTGCGCCGCACCGAGCAGGGAGATATCCTGCTGCGGTACGCACGGACGATACTGGAAGCCGAGCGCGACGCACGTGGCGAAATCGAGGAGAGCCTGCACCGGACAGGTGGTCTGTGCATCTGTGCGCTGTCGTGCGCGGAGCGTATCAGCGAGATACTCGCGGGTTTTTCCACCGAGTACGGCAATCTGGATTTGCGCATCAGCAGTACGCCCGAGGGCAGCGATCTGCTGCTCGATTCCGCGGTATCGCGGGACGAGGTGCCTGCAGGCGCCGTCCTGCTGTACGATGAGGAGATGTGCGTGGCTGTGCCCGAGGGACACCGGTATGCCGATCGGGAAAGCGTATCGCTGACAGAACTTGCCGATGACCCGTTTATCGCGCTGAGCAATTCGCAGTCGTTCCGGCAGATTTCCGAGCATATTTTCCGGTCAGCAGGTATGGAGATGCACGCCGCTATCGAGTGCGACAGCGCGGCCTTGCAGATCCGACTGCTGTCGTGCGGCATGGGTGTTGCACTGGTCGCGTCCGGCGAGTGGCGGCAGGTCTGCGAGGACGCAGGCGTGCGCCTGCTGCACATCAAGGACGCACAGTGCCGCCGGTATATCTATGTGCAGACGCTCGGACGGTTCCGCACGCAGAGCATTCGCGCGTTTACTGCGTATTTGGAGCGGTATTTTACGCAGATGGCGTAAATCCGCGACAGATCATGCGGCGTGGACCTCGAGAGGAACTTTTTCACCGAGTTCAAACTGATGCAGGCTTTCGAGAGAGCACTGAACCATATCGAACACCGCCTGATCGGTGAAGAACGCAACATGCGGGGTAACGATAGTGTTCTGGAAGGATTTCAGGATGATGTAATCGTGGTTGGTGACGCGACTGTTGTAATTGTGATCGACGCGGATCACGTCATCCTCACCCTCAAAGCAGTCCACGCCGACCGAGCCGACACGGCCGGACTCAATGCCGTCGATCAGAGCACGGGTGTCGATCAGCGCGCCGCGTGCGCAGTTGATGATGACAACACCCGGCTTCATCTGCTGAATAGCCTCGGTGTTGATCATGTGGTAGGTGCTGTTGTTGAGGAAGGTGTGCAGCGTGATGACATCGGACTGCGCATACAGCGATTCGAGCGAAACGTACTCCACGCCCATCTGCTTCATTTCTTCGGACGGGTACGGGTCATGTGCGATAATGCGGCAGCCAAAGCCGGACAGATTGTGAATGACGGCCTTGCCGATACGGCCGGTGCCGATGACGCCGACGGTCAGGTTCTGCATCTCCATGCCGCGTGCTGCGCCGGATGCGCCGAGCGAGTAGTCTGCGGTGTGCGAGCGGAACATGATGTAGCCAGCCTTGCGGATGCACATCAGCATGAGCATGACCGTGTAGTTGGAAACCGCATACGGCGAATATCCGGCGTGGGATACGCGGATGCCGAGACGCTCTGCAGCTTTCAGGTCTACATTATCGTAGCCGATGGTGCGCAGGGCCACATAGCGGACACCGTTCTCGGCCAGCTTTTCCAGAATCGGCGCAGGCAGGTCGCAGGTGCAGGAAATGCCGTCGTAGCCGCGGGTCAGCGCAACATTATCGAGGGTCAGCGTGTCCTTCTGCAGCGTAAGGTCCATATTGAGCGACTGACTGAAGTGATCGAAAAACGCGCGTTCGTCCGGACGGGCGTTGAATGCCATAACTTTCATTTTTATTACTCCTTGATCCATTCGTGGGTGAGCTTGCCGAGAATTTCGATGCCCTTGACGATCTGTTCATCGGTCGGGGTAGAATAGTTGAGACGGAAGGCGTTGGACACCTGCTTTTCGTCTGCCAGGAACGCCGAGCCGGGCACGCAGAGTACACCGCGCTGAATCGCCTCGCGGACAAACGGCTGCGAATCCATGCCGTCCGGCAGGAAGGCCATGGCGAACAGGCCGCCTTCCGGCTGCGAGAACGTGACCGCCGGATGGAAGGTGCGGCGCATGGTATCGAGCATGAGATTGCACTTAGCGCGGTATACGTCACGCGCTTTGTCGAGGTGCGCGGCAAAATCGTACTTGGTCATGTACTCGTTGCAGACATACTGGAACAGCACGTTGGAGTGTACATCAGTGGTCTGCTTGGCGATGGTGAGCGGCATGGTGAGCGACTTGTTGAACACAAGGAAGCCCAGTCGGAACGCCGGCGCCATCACCTTGGAAAAGCTGCCTGCATACAGGACGCGGCCTTCGGTGTCCATCGACTTGATGGTTGGCACATCCTCGCCGGAGAAGCGCAGCTCGCCGTACGGGTTGTCCTCGAGGATGGCAATGTCGTATTTGCACGCCAGCTCATACACCTTTTTGCGCTTTTCAAGCGTAGTCGTGATGCCGGACGGGTTCTGGAAGGACGGGATCGTGTACAGCAGCTTGGTCTCGGGATGCGCCTGGAGAGCGGCCTCGAGCGCATCCGTGTCCATGCCATCCTGCTGCATCGGAATGCCGATCAGCTTGGCGCCATACGAGCGGAATGTGTTCAGGCAGCCGACAAAGGCAGGGTCCTCGGTCAGAATGACATCTCCCTCGTTTACCAGAACCTTGGTGGTCAGGTCGGCGCACTGCTGACCGCCGGACAGGATGAACAGCTCATTTTCCTCAAAATCAAAACCCTGTGTGCGGGTGAGGTAGTCCTTCACGGTCTCACGCAGCGGCATGTAGCCCTCGGACAGACCGTACTGCAGAACAGAGACCGGTGCGTTCTTCATGACGTCCGCGATGATGTCCGCAATCTCGGGCACCGGGAAGGTCTCTGCGGACGGGTTGCCGCCGCCGAACGAGATCATGTTCGGGTCCGCGCCGAGCTTGAACAGCTCGCGGATGGCCGAGCCGTGCACATCGCTCATACGGTTGGAAATTTCATACTGCATATCTATCGCTCCTGTTAAGATTTGGAATACAAGAAAACAAAAAGGTGCTGAAACCCCTTAGTCGGTAGGTTTCAGCGCCTTTGCTGATGATTCTATTGTAAACCTGCACAAGAAATTTGTCCAATATCTGTTGTTTATGACGATATAACGGGAAAGAATACATGCTATGCCTTGAAGAATCACGCAAAACCTGCGATAATAGTAGGAGTTAGAATCACTCGAATATGAAAGCGAATTTTGCTATGAAACATATCTGTATTGGCATCACGGCGCACGTTGATGCCGGAAAAACCACTCTGTCGGAAGCCATGCTGTATCAGGCGGGTGCACTGAAAAAATTAGGCCGCGTGGACCATCAGGATGCGTTCCTCGACACGTTTGCGCTTGAGCGCGCGCGCGGCATCACAATTTTCTCCAAGCAGGCGGAGTTCTCCCTGCCGCACACAGAGGTGACACTGCTGGACACGCCCGGTCACGTTGACTTTTCGGCGGAGATGGAGCGCACACTGCAGGTGCTCGACTGTGCGGTGCTGGTCATCAGCGGCACGGACGGCGTGCAGGCGCACACGGAAACGCTGTGGCGGCTGCTGACGCGGCAGGGAATCCCGACGTTTCTGTTCATCAACAAGATGGATTTGGACGGCGCAGACCGAAATGCACTCCTGCAGGAGTTGAAATCGCGGCTGGACAGCGGCTGCGTGGACTTCACTTCGACGGACACAATGGCAGAGGAGCTTGCCGTGTGCGATGAGGGTCTGCTCGAGCAGTACCTCGAGACAGGAATGGTGGACGACAGCCAGATCGCACAGCTGGTTGCGGAACGAAAAGCGTTCCCGTGCTATTTCGGCTCGGCACTCAGACTGGACGGCGTGGACGCGCTGCTGGATGGTCTGGAACGCTATCTTCCTGCACCGCAGTACGGCGCGGACTTCGGTGCGCGCGTGTTCAAGATCGCGCGTGACGCACAGGGCAACCGCCTGTCATATCTCAAAATCACCGGCGGTGCGCTGTCCGTGCGCGAGCAGCTTTCGGGCGGCGAGGACGGCGGCTGGCAGGAAAAAGTGAGCGGCATCCGCATCTACTCGGGTGAAAAATTCCGCACGGCTGAGCGCGTCGAGAGCGGCATGGTATGCGCCGTAACTGGGCTCACCCATACCCGTCCGGGTATGGGTCTTGGCGCGGAAGTCGGTGCGCTGCCGCCGGTTCTGGAACCCGTTCTCGGGTACCGCGTGTGCCTGCCGGAAGGGTGCGACGCACATGTCATGCTGCGCAACCTGCGCCAGCTTGAGGAGGAGGACCCACAGCTTCGCGTGGTGTGGAACGAACGGCTCGGTGAGATACATCTGCAGCTGATGGGAGAGGTACAGCTGGAAATCCTCACCAGCGTTATCGCGGAACGCTTCGGCGTGGATGTGACCTTTGACGAGGGCAGCATCGTCTACCGCGAGACCATCACCGAGCCGGTAATCGGCATCGGTCATTTCGAGCCGTTGCGGCATTACGCCGAGGTGCATCTGCTGCTTGAACCGGCAGAGCGCGGCAGTGGCATTCAGCTGTCAACGGCGTGCCCGACCGATGTGCTTGACCTCAACTGGCAGCGCCTGATCCTGACGCATCTGGCGGAAAAACCGCATTTGGGCGTGCTGACCGGTGCACCTATCACGGATGTGAAGATAACCATCCTTGCAGGACGCGCACACGTCAAGCACACGGAAGGCGGCGACTTCCGTGAGGCAACCTACCGCGCCGTCCGCAACGGCCTTATGCGCACGGAAAGCCTGCTGCTCGAGCCGTATTACGTCTTCCGGCTGGAGCTGCCGGACGAGTGCGTCGGACGCGCCATGACCGACATTCAGCGAATGAACGGCACGTTCGAGCCGCCCGAGCAGGGTGCTCACGGTTCGATTCTGACCGGAACGGCGCCGGTTTCCACCATGCGCAACTACTGGACCGAGGTCGCGGCGTACACCAAGGGACGCGGTCGGCTGTCGTGCACGCCGAACGGCTACGCGCCTTGCCACAACGCGGAGGAAGTCATCTCGGCAGCTGCCTACGACCCGACCGCCGATGTGGAGAATACGCCGGATTCCGTGTTCTGCTCGCACGGTGCAGGCTATGTTGTCAAGTGGAATGAGGTGCCGGAGCACGCGCATATTGATACTTCAAACGTGCTTAAACCTAGGGAAGAAGAGCCGGAACAAGTCCGCCCGGTGCGTTCCTCCGGCACAGGCGGTGGAGACGGCTTCGGCGGCGACGCGGAACTGCGGGCCTTGTTTGAACGCACCTACGGTCCGGTCAAAAACCGCGGCTTTGAAGCCTTCCAGCAGAGCCGTAAAAAGGCCGCGACGCTTGAGCAGCTGTACGTCACCCGCATTCGTGAGGACGATTATCTGCTCGTGGACGGCTACAACATCATCTTCTCGTGGGACGAGCTGCGCGACATTGCCGCCCGTGATGTCAACGCAGCCCGTGAAGCGCTCGTCAACGTGCTGAGCAATTATCAGGGTGTGCGCAGATGCCATCTTATTCTCGTGTTCGATGCCTATAAGGTCAAAGGCGGCACCGGCTCAATTGAGCAGCGCGGCGGCATCCATATTGTCTACACCAAGGAGGCCGAAACTGCGGATATGTACATTGAGCAGGCGTCCTACGACCTGTCGCGCAAGCACCGTGTTCGGGTGGCTACCTCGGATGGTATGGAGCAGATGATCATTCTCGGACATGGCGCAGAGCGTATCTCCGCGACCGAGCTGCACTGGGAAGTAGAGCAGGCCAATGAGCATATTGAGGCAATTCTGAAAAAATTGTAAACAAAAATCGGTTTGGACTTGAATTCATAGTAAACCTGTGGTATATTAGTAAAAAGGGGAATTTGCAACTATGAAGATTTCAACCAAAGGAAGATATGCGCTTCGTCTGATGATCGACTTGGCGCAGCATGACGCAGGCGGCTACATTCCGCTGCGCGATATTTCCAAGCGACAGCAGATTTCGGCCAAGTATCTGGAGCAGATCGTGGTGCAGCTTTCGCGTGCGGGCTTTGTTATCTCGACGCGAGGCGCACAGGGCGGCTACCAGCTGGCGCGGCATCCTTCGGAGTATACCGTGGGCGATATTCTGCGCATTACCGAAGGCTCTCTTGCACCGGTGGCTTGTTTGGAGCATGAGCCAGTGGATTGTCCTCGTGTAGATGAATGCATTACGCTCAGCTTTTGGCGCGGATTGTATGACGCAATCAATAATTATGTTGATTCGGTCACGCTCGAGGATCTTGTCAATAACGGAACGCTTAATTTTTCCATCTAACGCAAAAAGACAGACGATTTTTCGTCTGTCTTTTTTTCGTTCCAAGAGGATAAGAAACCTTGGTATCTATCCTTTGGGGCCATCCAACCGTCCGGACGGCTCCCATTCCGCATTCGGAGCGCAAAAAAAGGGAACACCCCGCAGGTATTCCCTTTGCATATAAGCTTATGCTCGATGCAGCAGCTTTTTGACACTGAGCAGCATCTCGCGGCTGTTGAGTGCCGCAACTGCGCCGAACAGCGCAATCTGCCAGACGAGCCACAGCGGCGGCTCAAACAGCATGAGCATGGACTGCACGGTAAGCAGAATCACGGTCAGCGCCAAGCGCGGCACCTTCCAGCGGACCGGCATGAACCGCCGGCTGTCAATCGCACGGTACAGGAACAGAGCCACATAGCTGATGAGCGTTGCCAGCGCTGCACCGGTGCCCCCCATCCGCGGGATGAGCAGAGCATTCAGACCGATGTTAATAACCGCGGAGAATGCCGTGGACAGGAAGGACGCAACCGTCTTCTTTTCCAGCAGGTACACGCTTTTCTGGAAGCTGGACAGGCAGTTGAAGCCCGCGCCGACCGCCAGAATCGGGATGAACGTCCAGCCGATATAGTAGCTGGGCACGGCGAGAACTGTCATAGCCAGCTTGGCGCACATTACGCCGCCGGACGCGATGATGAACACGATGGACGAGTATGTGTTGCCGACGTTCGAGAAGAACGTGATCTGCTCCTCCTTGGTGTTGTTGTTGACCATGGATATCTGCCATGCATCAACAAAGATGGACGCGACAAGCGCAATCAGTGTTGGCACACGGTAGGCGATCGAGTAGATGGCGCTGACTGCGGTATCCTGCATGGAAGCGAGGAACACCTGATCCGAGAAGCCGATAATATACACGAGAATCGCATCCGGCACGAGCGGCAGCGAGTACGCCAGCATTCCGCGCCACAGGTGTGTGTCCAGACGCTTGAGTTTGACGTACTTCCACAAACCGGCGATAATGAACAGGCAAACAGTGGAAAGTGCGTCCGAGCAGATGATGGAGAACACATAGCCGAGGATGTTCCAGCGGAACACCTTCAGGTAGAGGATGTTCAGCATGATGGTGACGAACGTACGGAAAATGCCGTCGATCGCGTACAGGCGGACGTGACCAAGCGCACGGATGAACTGGCTGCACACGTTCTGCGTGCACGAGGTCAGAACATACAGGTAGATGATCCACTGATACTCAAGCAGTGAGCCGGTAACACCCGCCGAGGTGTTATAGTGGATGAGACTCAGCAGCGGATGGAACGGCAGTGCGATAATAAAGCCGCACAGCACTGTCACGAGCGCAATGGTGAACACGCTTCGCTTGTAATACTTGCGCTCAAGTCCGTAGCGGATGACCGCCTGTCCGATGGACAGCGACACCACCGGGTACAGAATACTGGTGGTCTTGATGATCAGGTCAGCGACACCCATTTCATCCTGCGTCATCATGCCGGTGTAGAAACGCAGCATGAGGATGACGAGAATCTTGGAACTGAACGTGCCTATCGCAAAGATAAAGGTATTGCCGAGAAGGCGTTTGTATTGATTCATTTTTTGCCCTTTCTCAGCCGGAGTGTGTGGCACTGGTCGGTAACGCGGTCGGTCAGCCATGCAGCGATAATGCCGCACAGCACGCCGATGACCGCTCCGGCCAGTACGTCGGTCGGGTAATGGACGCTGGCATACAGCCGCGAAAACGCAATGGCTGCCGCCAGCAGAAAGGCCAGAAAACCGGTTTTATAGTGGAAGAAGTACAGCGCCGAAGCTGCCGCAAACGAGCTGAGCGTGTGTCCGGACGGAAACGACCACGGGTCCTCCGGAACGAGCAGCGCCGTCAGGTCGGTGTGGGTGACAAATGGACGCGGCCGCATGACAAGGTTCTTGAGGAACACGTTGCCAAGCAGAAAGCCGACACCGAGCGCGATCAGCATCGCCGCACCGGCGCGGCGTGTTCGCCGGAAGAACAGCAGCAGTACGGCAAGCGTAATCCAGACAGCACCGTAGCTGCCCAGCAGGGAGAACACCTTCCAGACTGTGTCGGACAGACCACCGCGCCAGTGCTCCGAGATGTACGCGAGAACGCCGTAGTCAACTGAATGCACAATATCGAGCAGAATATCCATTTACCGGAATCGCCGCCTTTCAGGAGATTGGAAGTTGTTTTATGACCGGGGGATGGTCATAAAACAACTTCCCGGTTATTTTTCGGAAGCAGAACGGTCTACCTTGTCCACGATGAGGGCAATCGCCTGGTCGCCGGTGACGTTGGTAGCAGTGCCGAAGCTGTCCTGCGAGAAGTGCAGGGCGATGATAAGCTGCTGCATCGGGTCGGTGAAGCCGAGCATCGAGGTGATCAGGCCGAGTGCCGACATAACGCCGCCGCCCGGTACACCCGGAGCCGCAACCATGGTAACGCCCAGCATGAATACAAACGGAGCAAACATGGCAAAGGTCGGGTTCATGCCGCTTGCAAGCATGATGCCCATCGAGCCGAGTACGAGGCAGATGGTATCGCCGTTGAGGTTGATGGTAGCGCACAGCGGAACGACAAAGTCGGCAACGTCGTTATTTATATTGTTATTATATGCACAGTTCAGCGCAATCGGAATAGTCGATGCAGACGACTGGGTGCCGAGTGCGGTAAAGTACGCCGGAGCGGCGTTCTTCATGCTTTTGAAGTGGTTCTTGCGGCAGACAATGCTTGCCAGACCAAACTGAGACAAGATGTACAGCAGCTGCAGCACAATAATGATAGCATACAGGGAAGCGAACATCTTGACGGTAGCCGCCAGACGGCCCTCGGCTGCGATATTGGCGAACAGACCAGCAATGTGAATCGGGATCAGCGGAATGATGATGCGGCTGAGTACGCCGGTAACGATTTTCTGCAGATCGCGGAAAACGTTCAGCAGGGAATCGCCCTTAAGATTTGCCATGCCGATGCCGATCACGAACGCGAGCACAAGTGCGGTCATAACGCCGAACACCGGGTCAACCGTGATGGAGAACAGCGGCTCGAAGGCGTTGCTCTCGAGTACATCGCCGGTGATGGGCTGAATGAGCCCCGGCAGAACGGCCTTGCCGATGAAGAAGGTCAGCAGGCCGGAAATAACGGTTGTGCCGTAGGCCAGCAGCAGGGTCAGACCGAACAGACGGTTGGCCTTCTTGCCAAGCTCTGCCATGCCGACCGTGATGAACGACAGGATGATCAGCGGGATCATGAATGACAGGAAGGTTGAGAACAGCGAGGTAAAGGTTGCCAGCAGGCGGATGATGGCAACGAAGAACCCAGTGTCCGCGATGCCGAACCACTGTCCGCACATACCGATGAGGATACCGGCGATGATGCCGATAATCAGTCGAATTAACAGTCCTAATTGTTTCACTTGCATTTACTCCTCTTTTTCACAAAAATTTTAGCATACTAATAATACTATAGCAGAAAAGAGCCGTGATAGCAAGTTAAAGCGACAGATTATGACGGCGTATACCGAATTTATCCGAATTTGTGGTTGCTATCATGAATACAGGGCGCTATAATATAAAGGTATACCTGTCGAATAATGGCGGGTGCATCGAGAATCCAAAGCATATTCCAAGCATAGATTAGTTAAGAGGTATACTCATGGCAGATAAAAGCGCAAACAAACCGAAGAAGGGAGCGCATTTGATCAAAAAGCAGGCCAAAAAGCCGGAAAAACCGGCGCAGGTCATCCAGACGGAAGCGAAGCAGCCGAAGAAGAAACGTCGTGTTCCTATCGGTGTAAAGATTGCCGTCGGCGTTGTCATTGCAGCGGCAGCCGGTGCATTCGGCTATGTGTACTGCTACCCGAATGTTTTTCCGGGCGTGACTGTCGGACCAATCGCGGTCGGGGGCATGAACCGCGATGATGCGGCAAACACCATCGAGGACCAGAGTGCGCCACTGTACGAGGGCAAGAATGTCACGGTGACGATTTACGGCTCCAACTATGATATTCCGGTCGATAAGGTGCTGAAAAACGTGGACGGCATCCAGTCCGCCGAGAACGCCTATGAAATAGGCCGCACCGGCAATCCGATCGAGCGCGTGCGCGATATCATCGGCGCAATGCGCGGTCACAGAGAGGCGCAGATTGCAGCAACTGTAGACGAGGAAAGCCTGCGCGGCACGCTCAACGAAATCGCGGACACGGCGCTGACCGAACCGGTCAATCCGACCTGGGAGCTGCAGGACAGCAATCTGATCGTGCATTCCGGCAAGCCGGGCGTCAAGTTTGACACGGATGCGGTAGAGCAGGCGCTGACTGATCAGATCCGCCTGATGGACTTTGAGCCGTATGAGGTCTCGACCGATGTGACAGCCGCTCCGGCGATTGACGTTGACAAGATTGCAGCCGACATTATCGGTGCCCCGGTCAACGCTACCGTCAGCAAGGAGGACGGCAAGACCATCATCGCAGGCAAGGCAGGCGTGTCGTTCGACACCGATAAGGCCAAGGAGATCATTGGCGACGGCTCGCAAGAGACCTACACCATTCCTGTGACGATCACCCAGCCGTCCATCACGGCAGAGGCGCTCAAGGCGAAGCTGTTCCACGATACACTCGCGCGTACGGCGACCAATCTCGATGAGGGCAACGCACCGCGTACGAACAACATCCGTCTGGCGGCTAAAGCCATCAACGGCACTATCCTCAATCCGGGCGACGAGTTTTCCTATAACGGCACGGTTGGCGAGCGCACAGCCGCACGCGGTTATCAGGAGGCGCATGCCTACTCGGGCGGCAAGATTATTGACGAGTTCGGCGGCGGTGTCTGCCAGCCGTCCTCGACGCTGTACATGGCTGTACTGCGTGCCGATTTGAAGGTGACCGAACGGCATAATCATTCGTTTACCGTGTCCTACACACCGCTTGGCGAGGACGCAACCGTGGATTACGGCAATCTGGATTTCCGGTTCGTCAACAATACGGCGTATCCGGTCAAGATTCTTGCCGAGCAGACCGACGGTCAGATGATTATGACCATTGTCGGCACCAAAACGAGCGACAAGACGGTCACGACCCGCACAGAGGTGCTCGAGACCTACAAGCCGGAGACCGTTACAAAGACGGACAGCTCGATGGAGGCAGGCGACAGTCGTGTGGAGACCTCGGGCATCACGGGCTACTCGACCAAGACCTACAAGCAGATTACTGAAAACGGCAAGACGACCGAGGTGCTGGCCAACAGCTCCACCTATTCCAAGCGGGATGAGGTCGTGTACGTCGGTGAATGATAAAGAAAATGGAGAATTTTATGAACAATTTTACAGCTGAGACCCGCAGACAGCTTAAGCGGGAGCAGAAGGCGCGTGTAATGGAAAACCTTGGCCGGTGTATCGGCATCCAGCTGATGTACCTCGTGCCGTATGTGCTGCTGATGGTGATCCTGTACGTTTCCGTGTTCGGCAGAGCGTTCGCGCTCATCGCAGGCGGTGTTTCTGCGAATGATTACCAGTTGATGGCGGCACTCTCGCGTGGACTGAATACGGTATGGTTGTGCATTGCGCTTATGCTGGCGATCACGGGTCCCCTGCAGTTCGGCCTCATGCACTTTTACATCGGCCTCGCACACGGCGAGGATGTAACGGTGGGTACACTCATGTATCCGTTTACCTCGCTGAAAAGTGTCTGGGCGGGCATCCGCATGGTGTTTACGCTGTGGCTGCGCGGCATTATCTGGTCAATCGTGCCGACCGTCATCTATTCGGCAATCGTATTTTCGGTTGCTGTGGCTGTCTCGGATACGGCACAGTATCAGGTGATTGCGGGAGCGCTGCAGGTTGTGTACCTGCTGGTGATGATTCCGATTCGCGTTAAGCTGCAGACTTATAACGCAGGCTGGCTCCTGCTCGCGCAGGATGAGAACCGCAGTGCATGGGCGGCTACGCGTGAGGCTTCATGGGCGTTCCGCGGAAATCTGATGAAGCTGTTTGTGTTCGATCTCAGCTTTACCGGCTGGTATGTACTGATCGCCGTTGTTCTGTGGGGATGTATCCTGCTCGGTACGGTCGGCCTGACTGCGATGAGCACCGGCATGGCGATTGCGGTATTCGCGGCGGCTCTGGTGGCGGCGCTATGCCTGACCGCTGTGCTGAACGGTTTTCTTTCGGCGTATATGGAAAGCTCGTTCGTGCGTGTGTATGAGCATCTGACCGAACCGTCGGCGGAGTTTTATCCGGAAGGGTAAGCATCCTGCCGGGCAACCTGCATTCGTGGAGGTTATGCGGTGATAGCATCAGGAAAACGATAGGATATCATTTATGAACGTGTGAAAAGCCTCGGAGATGTATGCTCCGAGGCTTTTCCTATTGTATCGTACCCGCAGATACGCTATAATAAACCTATCTCCGGAAAGAGAGGGAACCCTGATGTTTGAATGGTTTACAGAATTTATGGAATCGCCGCTGGGAAAGCTGATTTCCACGGGAATACTGGCCGTGGCGGTGCTGCTCCTGACGCTGGCGGCGGCCGGACTGGTCAATCGGCTGATGAAAAAGCTGGTTGATCGTCACCGGAAAACGAACAGCAGTATTGCGACCGTCTTAGGATTTGTGCGCTACATAGCGGTTGCTGCGGTGTACTTTGCGGGCGGCATGGTCATCGTAGGTGCGATTCCGGTGCTGTCGAGTGCGGTGCGTACTCTGCTGGCTACCGGCGGTGTGATTGCGGTGGTTGCCGGTCTTGCTGCACAGGAAGCCCTCGGCAGCGTGGTCAGCGGCATGATGATCCTCGCATTCAAGCCGTTTAAGATGGGCGATGTCGTGCGCTATGTCGATAATGACATCACCGGCTGCGTTGAGGAGATCACGCTGCACCATACTGCGGTCCGCACGTTCGAGAACAAGCGCGTCATCATCCCAAACAGCAAGATGAACAGTGCCATCATCGAGAACGCCGACTATGCGGACAGCAAGGTCTGCGTGTTCCTGACAGTGGGGATTACCTACGAAAGCGACCTCAAAAAAGCCAAAGAGCTGCTCGCCCGCGAGGTGCGGAAGCAGCCGGCCTTCCTCGATATTCGCACCGAGCAGCAGAAAAAGGACGGCGTGCCCGATGTGCCGGTCGTTGTGCTTGAGCTGGCGGATTCCGCAGTTGTCCTGCGTGCATCGCTGTGGGCGAAGGATAACGCCACTGCATTCGCGCTCAAGTGCGCCGTGCTCGAGGGCATTAAGCTCACCTATGACACGGAAGGCATTGATATTGCATATCCGCACATGCAAGTCGTAAAAAGTGAGAAATAAGGAGGCAGAAGTGAGGAGCGGACGATGATTTCCCGTGTTGTCGGGCGGCCGGTGGTCTCCTGCGCAGCGGTAAACCACAACCGAAACTCCTGTCTCCTGCCTGTAAGAAATCGCAAGATACTGTAAGACAACCACCTGCATTCCTTTTATAATATGGTCAAAGAGCAAAGGGAGGAACATAAGATGAAGAAATTACGCGTTGGTGTAATTGGCATTGGCGACATCAGCAATGTTTACCTGAACAATCTGAAAAAGTATGACGCAGTCGAGGTGGTGGCGTGTGCCTCACGCGGACTGGAGAAGGCACAGCGCAAGGCAGCGGAGCACGGTATTCCCAAGGCATACGCCTCCGGTATGGAGCTGATCGCTGACCCGGATATTGACATTATTCTCAATCTGACAACGCCGCAGGCACATTATGAGTATAATCTGGCAGCCTTGAAGGCAGGCAAGCATGTCTACACGGAGAAGCCGCTGGCGATGACGTTTGAGCAGGGCAGGGAGCTTGTTTCGCTTGCCAAGGAGAAGGGACTGCTGATTGGCTGCGCGCCGGACACCTTCCTCGGCGGTCGCTTGCAGAACATCCGCGAGCTCATCGACAGCGGCAGACTGGGCCGCATCACGGGCGGCGGTGCGTGGTTTGTCGGTCACGGGCACGAGTTCCACCATCCGGCTCCGGCATTCTTCTATCAGCCGGGTGCGGGCCCGCTGTACGACATGGGGCCGTACTACGTCACCGCGCTGCTCAGCCTGCTCGGCCCGGTAAAGCGCGTTTGCGCAATGGCCACCAAGGCAGGAGAGACGCGCACCGTGCCGTCCGGCCCGAGCAAGGGACAGGTGCTGCCGGTGGACGTGGATACTCATATCAACGCAATTCTTGAGTTTGTGTGCGGCGCACAGGTGACGCTGACCTGCAGTTTTGACGTCTGGGATTCCGAGCTGCCGCGTATGGAGATTTACGGTACCGAGGGAACCGTTCTCATTGATGAAAAGGATCCGATTTCCGGTCCTAACCTGTTCGGTGGCGATACGCTCATGCGCACGCCCGACCAGTACCGCTGGGCGGATGCCGAGCGCCGTCCGGAGAACGTAAACGCGCCGTGGCCGGTCGTGCCGAACAGCCATCCGTACAATTCGGTCAGCCACGCCGAGAACCCGCGCGGTATCGGTCTGGTGGATCTCGTCTACGCGCTCGAGGAGGGTCGCAAGCCGCGTGCCTCCGGCGAGATGGCGCTGCATTCGCTTGAGGTGATGGAGTGCATCCTCAAGAGTGCACATGAGCACATCTTCTGTGAGCCAACAACTACATTTGAGCAGCCGAAGCCGCTTGATTGGCAGTAATTGAGGTAAAAACCCGAGAAGGATTTTCCGTTCTCAATTACACCGCATGTCTACCTGAAAAAGACACCCCAAGGGGTGTCTTTTTTATTCCGCAAGTCCCATCGTGCCGTTGCCTTGGGTGGTGATGCAGGTCAGATCATCGCGGACATACAGCACGACATCAGGCTGATATTTTGCGATATAGTCGAGGATATTCTCGCCGTCATAGTGACGGTAATCCAGACTGCGCATTTCATCGCACGAGGTATACAGGATACCCTCTAAGGGGTTCGTGAACGAATCGCCGACGACAAGCACGCGCGGCAGACCGGGACGGTTTGTCTTGATAATGGTTTCGCCAATGTCGCCGCCCATGTAGTAATCGTACACGTTGTTGAAATTCTCATTGACCACCGTGCTGGCAACCGGCTTGCCGTTATCTTCTCGCGTAAAGGGTACGGGTGTGCCGAGCGTGAAGCGGTACAGCTTGTCATCCGTGGGGTACTCGCCGAGCAGCTTGCGGGAGCGGGAACCGAGGAACGGCCGCTCAATCTGCTCGATGGTCACATCGGTGGTGACAGGTGCGTCTATGCCGAGCGTCTGCAGGTGCTCCATAGTGCGCAGATAGGTCTCATACGCGCCGTAAAAGTTGTAGTGATGGTCGGTTTTGCTGTAATATTTCTCCGAATCGGTACAGAGATAGTCCGCCATGTTCAGGCAGTCAATGCCGCGCGCATCCAGTCCGGCGAGGAAGTCCGTGCGCATGGAATCATCCGTGTAGGTGCCGGACGTGAGGTATGACGGATATTTGTACCGCAAAGCACTGCTCTGCTCGGGAATGGACAGATAGATGAACTTTGCACCGACAGTCTCACACGCCGCGCTCACCTGCGAGAGCGCATCCAGTACGGTCTGCATATTTTCATGGTCATAATCGGTGCGCGGCTTGCCGTGATAGGGCAGCAGCGTATCGCCTGCGATAACCGTGTTGCTGACGACCGGATTGTGCAGCGCAAGCTCTTTGCGGACGTTCAGCCGCAGCAGCGGAACACGGCAGGCAAAGTGGTCGCTGATATAGGTCTCTACATCGGAGAAAAACGTGCCGTCCAGCACGGTCTCGACGCTCGGCACCGGAAAGACCGCCAGCCTGCGGTTTTCGTAAAACGAGCCTTTTTCCTTCGGACTGAATACGCTGACAGCCGAAAAAACGGCCAGCGTACCGCAGAACAGCACGGTTTTGACAATATGCTTCGCGTTTTTCATGTCTCAGCCCTCCTCAGAAGCGGAAGTAGATAAATGGGTTGTAGCTGCTGGCGAGCAGGCGCATCAGGCACAGTGTGAACAGGACAGCCAGCACCGGAAACTCCAGTACACGCCAGATACGGGTGGACTTGAGACGCGGGAACACCGGTGCGGACAATACAACACCGAACAGCAGGTATGGCCAGAACCGCAGCAGATATTCGATTACGAACCGGTTGAGCGGCACCGCCGAGGTGAACATGCTGCCGAGATACTGCACTGCCAGTCCCATCGAATCGCTGCGGAAGAACACCCAGCCGATGACGATAAAAAACAGCGCATAGACATGCTGCAGCACGGACGGCAGGCGCGTAATCCATCCGGCGAGGAATTTCTTTTCCAGAATGAGCAGCACGCCAAAGTACAGACCCCATGCCATAAACGTCCAGTTGGCACCGTGCCAGAAGCCGGTCAGCGTCCATACGGCAAGCAGATTGAAAATATGCCGTGCGGGCGAGCACCGGTTGCCGCCCAGCGGAATGTACACATAGTCGCGGAACCAGGTGGACAGCGAGATATGCCAGCGGCGCCAGAACTCGGTGACTGACTTGCTGATGTACGGGTAGTTGAAGTTTTCGAGAAACTCGAAGCCGAACATTTTGCCGAGACCGATCGCCATATCCGAGTAGCCGGAGAAATCGAAGTAAATCTGCAGCGTATAGCCAATCGCGCCCATCCACGCACCGGCAGCGGACAGCTCGCTCGGTGCATATTTGAATACGCCGTCCGCAATCTGCGCGAACACATTGGACAGCAGTACCTTTTTGCTGAGCCCGAACAGGAAGCGGCTGATACCCTCGGAAAACTGCGCAAACGAGTGTTTTCGCACGGCAAGCTGCACGTTGACATCGTGGTAGCGTACGATCGGGCCTGCGATAAGCTGCGGGAACATGGAAACGTATAGCGCCAGCGAAAACGGATCGTGCTGCGGCGGAACCTCCCGGCGGTATACGTCAATGACGTAGCTGAGCGCCTGAAAGGTGTAAAACGAGATGCCGATCGGCATGACAATGTCCGGCACCGGAATACCCAGTCCGAACAGGCTGTCCGCCGTGCTGATGAAGAAATTGAGATACTTGAACACGCCCAGCAGGCTCAGATTAGCGATAACGCACAAAATGAGCAGTGGTTTTCTGTATGTACTGCGCATGGACAGGCCGAACAGGTAGTTCATCAGTATCGAAAAAATCAGCATGCCGATCAGCCTTGGCTCTCCGTAGAAATAAAAGAACAGGCTGAATAAAAGCAGCACCGCGTTCCGCACTCGGATAAATTTCTGCGGCACGATATAATAGCAGAACAGCGCCGCCGGCAAAAAGAAAAATAGAAAAATCAGACTGCTGAAAACCATGTAGCAAACATCCCTGTATGGTAAAATTGCTGTCAGAAAGGCAAAACAACCGACAAAAAGCACCTTTAGTTTACCATGTTCTGCGCGGATTTGCAATCATGCATCAGATAGCCGCATCGTTTCTGAATTGTTGTTTACTTTTCCTAAGAACCATGCTATAATAAAGAAAATCTATTGGCTTTTTCAATCAAAAGGAGGAAGATAATATGAAAAAGATGAGAATCGCACTGGCATCCATGCTGGTTGCTGCCGGCATTACGGCAACAGCCGGTGCGGCGAACTTCACAAACTGTGCGGACCGCCTGAAGGACGTGGGACTGTTCCAGGGCACGAATCAGGGTTACCAGCTTGACAAGGCACCTACCCGTGCCGAGGCTTCGGCAATGCTGGTCCGCCTGCTGGGCAAGGAGGCTGAGGCGGAAAAGCTGACCTACACCGCACCGTTTACCGATCTGAAGGGCTGGGAAAAGCCGTATGTGCAGTACCTGTACGATAACGGCCTTGCCAACGGCATGAGTGAGACTGCCTATAACCCGACCGGCAAGTGCTCTGCACAGATGTATACCACGTTCCTGCTGCGCGCACTCGGCTACTCGGATGCCAAGGGCGATTTTACCTATGCCAAAGCACTGGATTTCGGTGAGCAGGTTGGCCTGGTGGACGATGTCAATTGCAGCACCAAGAATTTCCTGCGTGACAACGTAGTTGCAATGAGCCTGACCGCGCTTGATACCGATGTCAAGGGCAGTGACAGCATTCTGCTCGATAAGCTGGTTGCAGACGGTGCGGTTGACAAGACCAAGGCTGCTTCTCTGGGCGCATTTTTCGCAGACGCGGACACATTCAACACCGCTGCGAAGAACACCTCGGCGGAGTCCAAGATGGCTATGGATATGAACATCAAGGCAAGCGTTAAACTCGGCACCACCAAGCTGCTCGATATGTCCATGCCGATGACGGTTAAGACCGATATGAACCTCAAGGAGCTGGATAAGTCCGTGATGGCATTTGGCGGCAAGCTGAACATGACGATCGACCCGTCTTTGGCGAACGGCGGCGATACCAGTATTTCGCAGGATATTAACTATTACTTCACCAATGGCACTTACTACATGGATATGGGTGCACAGGGCAAGTACAAAATGGCGATGTCCTTTGATGATGTGCTGAACGGCATGGAGATTTCTGCTATGAACAGTTCTGTTCCGGTCAGCGCGATTGAGAGCATTACCAAGGGCAACGGCGGTATGACCGTTAAGTATAACATGAACAGTGTCTTCAGTTCCGACCTGTTTGATGAGCTGCTCGGCGGCATGCTGGACGGTGTTTCCATCAAAACCCGCGATATGAATGTTACCGCGAAGGCAGTCAATGGCATGCTTACCGATACCGCGATTTCCGGTACGGTTGATATTACGGCAGAGGGCGAGACCATCAGCGCAACCCTGAACGCAACCGCTAAGGTAACCGCTACCGGCGATGCGGTTAAGATTACGCTGCCGACCGATCTGGACAGCTATGTCGATCTGCCGACCGAGATTAACTGACGGCTTGACAATTCCGCACCTTTTATGATAAACTTATTTCACTAAAATTTGTGTGGATTTTTACAGCATCTCAAGATGTTCTTTTTCGCCGCACGACCGGGATTCCGGCCGTGCGGTTTTTTTATTTGCACAAAAGGGAGGAACCGAACGTGAACCAACGCTTTATGCGGGAAAAACCGATACTGCCGCTGCTGCTCTCAATGGCGTTGCCGATGGTGGTTTCCATGCTGGTGAACTCGCTGTATAACATTATCGACAGCCTGTTTGTTGCAAAAATAGGAGAGGACGCGATAACAGCGCTGTCACTGGTCTATCCGGTACAGAATTTGATAAACGCGCTCGCTATCGGCTTCGGCGTGGGCATTAACGCAGTGATTTCGTATCATCTCGGTGCCGGTGAGATTGATAAGGCAGACGCGGCGGCGACGCGCGGTATTGCATGCTCGATTGTCCACGGCGTAGTGAGCATGATCGTGTGCATCACCGTCATGCCGCGTTTCCTGCGGCTGTTCACGGATTCCGAGCAGGTAGCGGAGATGGGTACGCAGTACGCGTCCATCGCGTTCGCGTTCTCGGTGATTATCATGGTCGGCCTCGCATTCGAGAAGATTTATCAGGCGATGGGTCGCATGCAGGTGACCATGACAGCGCTGCTGTTCGGCTGTGTGACAAATATCGTGCTGGATCCGCTGCTCATCTTCGGTATCGGGCCGTTCCCGCAGCTTGGCATGCGCGGCGCAGCGCTCGCCACCGGCATCGGCCAGCTGGTAACGCTGGCATTCTATCTGGTGATATATCGGCTGCAGCCGGTGTCCGTGCATATCACACGCAAGGGGCTGCACGGTACTCGAGGCATTACGGCACGGCTGTATGCGGTCGGCATTCCGGCGGCACTCAATCTGGCGCTGCCGTCATTGCTCATCTCGTGTCTGAATGCGCTGCTGGCTGAGCTCAGTCAGGCGTATGTGGTCGTGCTCGGCATCTATTACAAATTGCAGACTTTCCTGTATTTGCCTGCGAGCGGCATTATTCAGGGGATGCGTCCGGTGATCGGTTACAACTACGGTGCGGGTGAGCGGGAACGCGTCAGCCGTATTTTTCAGGTAGCGCTTGCGCTGTGTGCGTGCATTATGATGATCGGCACTGTGCTGTGTCTGGCGTTCGCGTCTCCGCTGATGGCACTTTTCACCGAAAATGTCCGGACGGTAGCTATCGGTGCACATGCGCTGCGCATTATCTGTGTGGGATTTCTTGTTTCAGCGGTTTCGGTTACGGCGTCCGGCGCACTGGAAGGACTCGGAAAGGGTACGGCGTCACTCGTGATTTCGCTGTGCCGGTATACCGTAGTCATTCTGCCGATCGCGGTCGTGCTGTGTAGGATTATGGGCGCGAATGGCGTCTGGCATGCGTTCTGGGTGACGGAGTTTATCTCGGCAGGAGTTGCATTGGTCGCTTGGAAGCGAGTGTAACTGCGCTGACGCCGCGCCCGCGCGGTGGGCAAGAGGGTAGACACCTACGGTTTCTACCCTCTTAACTCCCGTTTCCTTTTGTTTCCGAGTCTGGCGCAGACCAGAGATCGGCGACCGCTTCGAAAACAAGGAATGGCAGAGGATTTTTTCTACCGTAGGAGAGCACAGTGTGCTCCCATTTCTTTACCTATTCGCAGTGTCAGATCCCATTCTGCTACACAGGTCGGCGATTCTACGCTGGGTGCGGCATGACAGTGCCGCACAATTTGTTAGCGTGTTATGATAGATAGGGCCTGCGAAGATAAATTGTATCAAACGCTTAATTCGTAGGTGCCGTGCGTTACAACGTGCCAAGGATTTGCGCGACACTGTTATGTCGCGCCTGCGGAGACAAAACCGCCTGTGTAGCAGTATGGTCTCCGACACTGCGAACAGGTTGCTTAAGAGGACGGACTCCGAAGGTAGTTCGTCCGTAGCAGAGAAAAATCCTCTGTCGTTCTTCTATTTCGCAGCGGTCGCTGGTCTCTGATTTGCGCCAGACTAAGAAATAAGGGAAAGGTAGGAGTTCAAAGAGGAAGGGAAACCGCAGGTGTCCCTTCCTTTTTGCCCCCGCGGCGGGTGCCGCGCTCTCCCGCGCTTCGCAGAGCGCAACTCCCCGCTGAGGTTCAGCGAAAAACTTCCCGCCCGTTAGGGGCGAACACGCTTGCGCAGTTCGAGCACCCCGGTCAGTCGGTGCCGAAAAAGAAGCTGCCCGGATAGGGCGAACCCACCTGCGCAGTTCGGCCTCGGTCAATCGGTGCAGGGAAACGGCAGCTTTCCTATTGACACAGTAGGCATTCCCCGCTATACTTATAACTAAGCGAAAAACTGCACGAAAGGGAGAAAAAACTTGCTCAATCAATTTTCGAGAACCGAGCTGCTGCTTGGCAAGCAGGGCATGGAGCGCCTGTACAACGCGCGTGTTGCGGTGTTCGGCATCGGCGGCGTGGGTGGCTACACGGTAGAAGCGTTGGCGCGTTCGGGTGTCGGTACACTTGACCTCATCGACGATGATAAGGTGTGCCTGACCAACATCAATCGCCAGATCATCGCTACCCGCAAGACGGTCGGTCAATACAAGGTAGAGGCCGCCGCCGAGCGTATTCACGATATCAATCCGGACTGCAAGGTCAACATTTACAAAACCTTTTACACGCCTGAGACCGCTCCTCAGTTCGATTTCACCCAATATGACTATGTTGTAGACGCTATCGACACCGTAACCGGCAAACTCGAGCTGATCGAGCAGGCAACCAAGGCCGGTACGCGCATCATCAGCTGCATGGGTGCAGGCAACAAGATTCACGCCGACAAGCTGGAAGTGACGGATATTTATAAGACCTCCGGCTGTCCGCTCGCGCGTGTTATGCGCTATGAGCTGCGCAAGCGCCGCATCCGCAAGCTCAAGGTCGTGTACTCCAAGGAGCCGGCTATGACGCCCATTGACGATATGGCGATCAGCTGCCGCCAGAACTGCATCTGCCCGCCGGGCACTGCCAGAAAATGCACACAGCGCCGACAGGTTCCGGGCAGCACTGCGTTTGTGCCTGCTGTTGCGGGTCTTATCATTGCAGGTGAAGTTGTTCAGGACCTGACCGGCGTGGAGAATAAAGGATAACACAGGCAAAACAAAAAACCGTCATCTCAAATGCAGAGATGACGGTTTTTGTTACTCTTTGACAATATTTGCAGCCAATGCCGCGTCAAACTCCGGCCAGCACCGCTTGAGGATAGCCGGTTTGCCCTCGGCGTTGATAAAGCAATGGCGGCTGTCTCCGGTACAGCGCAGCGTGCCGGTCGCCTTGTCGTAGACATCATAGTGCAGCGTCATGCGTACGCCGTTGTACTGCGTGATAGATGCTTCGATTCGCACGGTTTCGCCGAATTTCGACATGGTTTTGTACTGGCAGGAGACCTCCAGCACCGGACCGCTGTAACCGGCCTCTTCAATGCGGTCGTAGCCGAAGCCGAGCTGCTCGAGCAGATCCACGCGCGCCTCCTCGAACCAGCGGATGTAGTTCGAGTGGTGGACGATGCCCATGCCATCGGTTTCATAGTATTGGACTTTGTGCTCACAGGGGTTCATAAAAACACCTCGTTATTGGAAGAAAGTGAGTTGCGAAGTTTTTGGATTGCAAGTTTATTCTTTGACGTTAAAGAATATTTGGATAGATCATGAAAAGACAATTCATAGGAGCTGTTATAGAAACCACGCTCTGTATAAATTTCTGTTGTAGGTGCTCCTGTTATAAATAATCAAGATTATTGTAGGAAACGGCACAAAGATGCGAACAAAATGAGTCGTTTGCATATATAAAGATCAAGCATTCGTGACTATTGACAGGATCAAACTCGGTTCGATATACACCGAAAGAAAGTCTATTTCGTTGGCAAATATGAGCAAGATGACAATCGAACTGTGCGAGATCGGCAGTCTCTAATATAATTGGGGAAAATGCAGGAGTATCTCGTAGAATTTGCCGCCAATATGGGGATAAACTGATATACCCCAAAACGTCGTGCATGATGCTCTTATAGTATTTCTTTTTTTATCGCTTTATTTATTGATAGGAAAGCGCCCTCGTTGAGGGCGCTTTCTGCACAGGCTTTACTTAAAGTATTTCACGCCGTTTGCAAACAGCGGCTGATACTTTTCGCCGTAGATATTCTTGCCGACGAACGGGCTGTAACGCTCGGTATGACCCATCTTGCCGAGCACACGGCCGTCCGGAGAGGTGATACCCTCGATGGCGCACATGGAGCCGTTCGGGTTCCACGCGATGTCCATTGACGGGTCACCGTTCAGATCGGTGTACTGGAACGCTACCTGACCGTTCTTGATCAGGTCGTCGATGACGTTCTGCGGTGCCACGAAGCGGCCCTCGCCGTGAGAGAATGCGATGGAGTGCAGGTCGCCGACATTGCAGGAGGACAGCCACGGAGACTTGACCGACGCAACACGGGTGGTAGCGTAGCGGCTCTGGTGGCGGCCGATGAGGTTGAAGGTCAGCGTCGGGTCGTCGCCGGTCATCTCGTCACGGATTTCGCCGTAGGGAACCAGACCAAGCTTGATGAGCGCCTGGAAGCCGTTGCAGATGCCGAGCATCAGACCGTCGCGCTTGTTCAGCAGCTCGTGGATGCTATCCTTGATGCCTGCGTCGCGCAGGAAGGACGCAATGAACTTACCGGAACCGTCCGGCTCGTCACCGCCGGAGAAGCCGCCCGGCAGGATAACCATCTGCGCCTTACGGATGGAGTTTTCGAGCTGCTCAGCGCTCTCGCGGAGGGCATCCGCGGAGAAGTTGCGGACTACGACGATCTCAGCTGCGCCGCCTGCATTCTCAACCGCACGGGCGGTGTCGTACTCGCAGTTGGTGCCGGGGAATACCGGAATAACCGCCAGCGGCTTTGCGTTCTTGACCGCCGGAGCGGAAACATTGCGCTCGGTGAAGGAAACCTTGGTCAGATGCTCGTCGGAAGCAGCCGCCTTGGTCGGGAACACGCTCTCGAGCTTGCCCTCGAAGGCATTCGTCAGCTCGTCGATGGTGACGGACTCATCGGCAACCGTGATCTTCTCATCGTCGGTGGTATAGCCGACCAGCCAGTAAGCCGGGAGTTCGGATGCGGCTTCGATCAGGATGCCGCCGAAGTTCTTGAGGTACAGCGCGTCAGACGGGAAGGAATCGTCCATCTTAAAGCCAATTTTGTTGCCGAGCGCCATTTTGCACACGCCCTCAGCGATACCGCCGGTGGACAGCGCCCACGCGGAAACCGCCTTGCCGGACGCAATCAGGTTTGCGACCTCGTTCCACATGAACTTGAGCGTGGTGTAATCCGGCGTGCCGTCCTGATTGTACGGTGAGTCGAAGAAGTAAACCGGATGGCCTGCCGCTTTGAACTCAGGAGAGATCAGGCGGGAAGCGTCCTGCGGCGCGATGGCGAACGAAACCAGCGTGGGCGGTACGTCCATATCGTCGAACGAGCCGCTCATGGAGTCCTTGCCGCCGATAGCTGCCAGACACAGGTTCTCCTGTGCGGTGTACGCGCCCAACAGGGCAGACAGCGGCTTGCCGAAACGCTTCGGGTCCTTGCCGAGACGCTCGAAATACTCCTGGAAAGTGAGGTATGCGGTCTCAAAGTCACAGCCGGCAGCAACCAGCTTAGCTACAGACTCGATTACCGCGGAAGAAGCACCGAGATACGGGTTCTGCTCGGTGAAGTAGGGGTCAAAGCCGAATGCCATGACAGAGGCGGTTTCGCATTGACCGTTCAGTGCCGGCATGGTAGCCGCCATGACCTGCGTCGGGGTCAGCTGATACTTGCCGCCGAAGGGCATGAATACCGAGCTTGCACCGATGGAGCCGTCGAAACGCTCGACCAGACCGCGCTCGAGGCAGATGCCGAGGGTAGAGGCGTGGTTCAGCAGCTTTTCCTTTTCGGAATTGCCTGCCGGAGCGCAGGAGATGGACGGAGTCGGCAGTGCGCCAACCTCTGCGTCAACGTGCTTGGAGCAGCCATTGGTGTTGAGGAAATCACGGGAAACATCCACGATCTTAACACCGTTCCAGGTCATGCACAGGCGGTTCTTGTCGGTAACGGTGGCTACGACAACAGCCTCGATATTCTCCTTGGCCGCAGCCGCAATGAACGCATCGACGTCCTTTGCGCGGACAACGACAGCCATGCGCTCCTGCGACTCGGAGATGGCCAGCTCGGTGCCATCCAGACCGTCGTACTTCTTCGGTACAGCGTTCAGGTCGATGTCCAGACCGTCGGCCAGCTCGCCAATGGCAACCGAAACACCACCCGCGCCGAAGTCGTTGCAGCGGCGGATCATGCGGGTGACATTGCCGTCACGGAACAGACGCTGAATCTTGCGCTCCTCAGGCGGATTGCCCTTCTGTACCTCAGCACCGCAGGTCTCAAGGGACTCCTCAGTGTGCTTCTTAGAGGAGCCGGTAGCGCCGCCGCAGCCGTCACGGCCGGTCTTGCCGCCGAGCAGGATGACGATGTCGCCCGGCTCGGGTACCTCGCGGATGACGTTCTCCAGCGGAGCCGCACCGACAACAGCGCCGATCTCCATGCGCTTTGCGACATAGCCCGGGTGGTAGATCTCGTGTACGAGGCCGGTCGCAAGGCCGATCTGGTTGCCGTAGGAGGAGTAGCCCGCAGCAGCGGTCTGGCACAGCTTGCGCTGCGGCAGCTTGTGCTCGAGGGTTTCAGAGAGCGGCACGGTCGGGTCGCCCGCGCCGGTTACGCGCATTGCCTGATAAACGTAGGAGCGGCCGGACAGCGGGTCGCGGATCGCACCGCCGAGGCAGGTAGCAGCGCCGCCGAACGGCTCGATCTCGGTCGGGTGGTTGTGGGTCTCGTTCTTGAACATGAGCAGCCAGTCCTCGTAGTGACCGTTCACGAGTGCCTTCACCTTAATGGAGCAGGCGTTGATCTCCTCGGACTCGTCGATATTCTTCAGGTAGCCACGCTTTTTGAGCACCTTAGCCGCAATCGTACCCATGTCCATCAGCGTAACCGGGCGCTTGGCAGCCTTTTCCTCGCCGTAGACCTCCACGCGGGCAGCCATGTAGCGGTCAAATGCGTCCTGCACCATCTGATCTTCGAACTTTACGTCATCGATCTGGGTGAGGAAGGTGGTGTGGCGGCAGTGGTCGGACCAGTAAGTATCGACCATGCGAACCTCGGTGATGGTCGGGTCGCGCTTTTCGGTGTCGCGGAAGTAGGTCTGCAGGAACTTGAGGTCGTCCAGATCCATCGCCAGACCCATATTATGCAGCAGCTCAGAGAGAGCCGTCTCGTCCATGTGAGTAAAGCCGACAACCGATGCCACGCTGGTCGGGATAGCGTACTCTACCTTGAGGGTTGCAGGCTTAGCCATCGAAGCCTCGCGGGTGTCTACGGGGTTAATCAGATAACCGCGGATCTTGTCCATGTCCTCAGCAGTGAGCTCGCCTTCCAGAACGTAGATTTTAGCAGCGGCAACGGTCGGGCGTTCGCCGCCGGTGAGCAGCTGGATGCACTGTGCGCAGGAATCGGCGCGCTGATCGAACTGACCGGGCAGCGGCTCTACCGCAAGGATGGTGTGAGCGCCTTCCGGACGGGGGAAGTCCTCGTCGTAGCACACATCAGCCATAGGCTCGGAGAATACGATGCCCTTTGCCTTCTCGTAGGTCTCAGGTGCAAGTCCCTCTGCGTCGTAGCGGCAGAGATAGCGCACATGAGTCAGGTTTTTGATTTCCAACAGGTCGTGCAGGCTGGAGAACAGGCTGCGTGCTTCGACATCGAAGCCGTTTTTTTTCTCGGAATAACAACGATTGACGCTCATGATCGTGTTCGCTCCTTTATTGCATGATACATCTATTCTACCTTTTTCACGCAGATAAATCAATCGGTGAGGGCGACAAAATATTGTTGATTTCGATGGAGAAGTTTTCTATACCGTTAGAACAAATTAGTAATCAGGAATTAGCAAACGGTAATTGACGGTGTGGTGCAGCCTTCTTCTGGGGATAGCTCATTAAAAACGGAAACCGCAGGATGTGACAAGCTGCAGCAGTGGGAAGAAGATGAAACCGTGAGGTGATCTCCACTCCTCACTCTTTTCTTTCAATTTCCAAAGAGGTGTGATATAATGTAAGTCAAGAGGAGGGCGACTGTACATGTCGCCCTCGTATTCAAAAAGACGGCGCCGTGCAAACCGGTTGAACACACAGGCGCGTCTGGTATCAAATTATGCCGCGGAACACTCTGCGGTTACAGGAGGAACTGTTATGGAAATCAAGCTCTCACCGTCTATTCTGTCCGCAGATTTTGCAAATCTTGCACGCGATATTAAAATTGCCACCGATGCCGGTGCGGAATACGTTCACGTTGACGTTATGGACGGTCACTTCGTGCCGAATATCACCATCGGCGCTCCGGTGGTTAAGGCGCTGCGCAAGGCGACCGACAAGGTGCTCGATGTACATCTAATGATCTCGGACCCCGATCAGTATCTGGACGACTTCATCAAGGCCGGCTCGGATATCATCACCGTACACTACGAGTCCAACGGTGATACGCTTGAGCAGCTGAAGAAAATCCGCGCAGCCGGTGTCAAGGCAGCCTGCGTTATCAAGCCGAAAACCCCCGCTGAGGTGCTGTTCCCGCTGCTGCCGTACTGCGATATGGTGCTCATCATGACCGTTGAGCCGGGTTTTGGCGGTCAGGGCTTTATCCCGGAGTGCATGGACAAAATCAAGGCTGTCCGCGCGGAAATCCAGAAGAACGGCTATAAGTGCGAGCTGGAGATCGACGGCGGCGCAAAGCTGAACAATACCGCTGACATCGTAGCCGCCGGTGCAGACGTTATCGTTGCAGGTTCTGCCGTGTTCGGCGGTGACATTGCAGCCAATGTCAAGGGCTTCCATGAGGTGTTCAAAGAAGGCGCAGCCAAGGCAGCCTGGAGCAAGTAATCATATAAGTGTGAACAACCCCCAATCGTTAGCCTGTCTGACCGTTGGGGGTTTTCTAATAGAGATGAGGGATAAAATGAACGAACTGACAAAGCGAATCGTTTCGTGTGTGCTGCTGATGATGATCGGACTCGGGTGCTTTTTCGGTATCTCGGGATGGCAGTCCTCACCGGAGACGCACCGGACGAGCATTGAATACTTAAACGAAAAACAGGCGACTGTGATGAAGCTGACTGCGGCTTCCACGGCAGCGTCCGCAGCTGTTTCGGCTCTGCCGGGAGACACAGGCAGCGCCATCGCGGAAAAGCTGGCTGATCTCACGTCGGATTTTCTGATCGTGCTGTGTGCCATTATGTTAGAGAAATATCTGCTCACCATTACCGGATACGCGGTTTTCCGGTTTATTTTACCGGCAGCGTGCGTGCTGCTCATCGTCCGTCAGTTCCGCAGCAGTGAGATTCTGGCGAAACTCGCATTCAAGCTGGCGCTGTTCGGCATGGCGGTTTGGCTGGCTGTTCCGGGCGGCATCACAGTATCGCGCATGATCGAGGCCACCTATGAAACCTCTCTGTCGCAGACCATTGAGGACGCGCAAAGTGCAGCGGATGATATCGATACCAGTGCGGGTTCGGACTCGGATTCAGACAGCGAAAAGAACGGTTTCTGGTCGGATATCACGTCCTCGGTGCAGAATGCGGTCTCCGGTGTGACGGAAAAGTTTGAAAAACTGCTCAGCAATGTTATGGAGGCACTCGCCGTGCTAATCGTTACCTCGTGTGTGCTGCCAGTGCTCGTACTGCTGTTCCTGCTGTGGATTGTGAAAATGCTCACCGGGATTGACTTCAATCTGCCGAAGCGGAAATCAACGGTGTAATTAAGAGTGGAGATCGGATAGTAAAGATGACGTAGCGATTTACCCTTCTTCACATGATTCTATCTTGTTATTAAAGGTATACCATAGGGGACGCTGGCTTTGCACATCGCCGCTAACCCATCTGCATAGACCTAACCGCTCGGGAGACCATTGGTCTCCCGAGCAACATAAACTCAAACACTTCCTAAAGGGAGTGACAAACGTGGGTTTCAAATATTGTCAGACCTGCAAGGTCAATCCGCCTCAAACCGGCAGCTGTAGGACCTTGTTAAAATAATAAAACCGCCTGAAAAGGCGGTTTTGGTTTTATTGTGTATTAGCTATGGTAAATTAATGTTGCGGGTGTTATTTTACGCTGTGTTTCATCTGGTATATGCATACGCCTGCATTTACAACAGCCGCCAATGGGTGGAATAGAAAGGACAATATTACGCAGCAAATAAACCCTCACATCAATTCCTAACGCTTAATTACTAATTCAGCATTGACAGAACCGCCCACAGAGGATATACTGTATGTAGAAATTAACATACTATTAAAAAGTATTTTGAAAAGAGGTGCACCATGGCAGACACAGGAAAACTCAAGCGGGAGAACACAGCTCTGCTCCGGCAGGCGATGCAGCACGGCTCTGCCGGCAAGAACGATCTTGCGCGGCTGACACATCTCAGCTTTCCGACCGTCAGCCGCATTGTGGATGAGATGGTCGAGCGCGGAGAAGCGCAAGAAATCGGCACGGCAGCCTCCACTGGCGGACGCTGCGCCATGCAGTACCGGCTGAACCCGCAGTACCGGCTGTTCCTGTGTCTGCGGCTGGAGCAGGACACGCTGCACTGGTTTGTGTGCGACCTCGACGGTACACCGCTCGAACAGGAACAGCAGACCTGCTCCGGCGATGTGCGCGAATTTCTCGACACGCTTCTGATGCGTGTTAGGGCGCGTTACCCGCGGCTTGCAGCGGTGATGCTCGGCTTTGCCGGAACAATGCATAACGGCATCGTCACCGAGAGTTTCGGCTACCCTGAGCTGCGGGGCGTAAGCCTTAGTGCGTATCTTCACGATAAAACCGGTCTGCCGTGCATGGCGGCTCGTGATATGCAGGTCGGGGCTGCAGGCTACGCGGCGCAGTACACGCCCGCACCGAAAGCCGCTGTGTGCATTTACATCGGCAAGCTGGGTGCAGGCGCAGGTATCGTGCTGAACGGAAAGGTCTGGGGCGGTGCCGCAGGCTTTGCCGGCGAACTGCATTATCTTCCAATCGAACACAATCTCGAATACGCGCAGAATCACTTTGCAGGCGCGGATATAAGCGACTATTTCACCAAGGTCATCTGCGGCTGTGCGGCGCTCATCAATCCGGACAGGGTGGTGCTGTATGCCGATTCCCGTCTGACCGATAAGGCAGCGCGGATACGCGAAAGCTGTGCGCAGGCGCTGCCGGAGCAGGCTATGCCGACCATAGAGCTGTCTCAGTCCTTCGAGCAGGACTATACCCGAGGGTTATTTACCTTGGCGAAAAAGATGGAGGAAACCACATGAAATACTTTGTTTTTGACATTGACGGCACGCTGATCGACTCCTCAAAGGTAGATCAGTGGGCCATGCGCACTGCACTTGCCGAGTTCGGCTATGAGTTCACCTACGAGCAGCTGATCTTCTCCTTCGGTATGCCCGGCAGACGCGCATTGGCGAAATTAGGCATTCCGGCCGAGCGGGTTGAGCCAATCATGGCTCGCTGGGAAGCGCTGGCGTATGACCGTCTGGACGAAATCCCGATGTACGACGGCATTCCCGAAACGATAGAGGAACTCAGAAAATCCGGCTGTTCGTGTGGCATTGTCACCTCGCGGACACGTTTGCAGCTCAAGCAGGGGATTGAACCCATTGGCTTCACGCCGTGGTTTGATGAGATCATCTGTGCGGATGATGTCGAGCATCCCAAGCCTGCGCCGGACGCTCTGCTCGAGTGTCTGCGTCGGTTCGGCTGTAAACCCGAGGACGCCGTCTATATCGGTGACAGCGAATATGATATGCAGTGCGCGAAAAGTGCAGGCGTCAAGAGCGTCCTCGCCCTGTGGGGGTGCTCCGAGGCGGAGAAGTTAATGTCGGATATGAGGTTTGAACATCCGGCAGAGATTCTGTCGCTTAGATAAATATAATTGTATATGCTTAGGGGCGGACCAATGTGTCCGCCCTCTCTTTCTGGTCTGTTCCTTGTTGTGGGTATAGGCAAAAAGAAACCCTTCCTCATTACGAGAGAGGGTTTCCTTTTGTACAGATTTACTCGGATTTATGCAGCAGATCCATAAATTCTTCGCCGGTGATGGTTTCTTTTTCCAGAAGGAAGTGCGCCAGACGGTGCAGGGCATCCATATTATTCTGCAGGATGCCGATGGCCTTCTCATGCGCGGTCTTGACGGTGGCAATCACTTCCTCATCAATCTTCGCAGCGGTCTCCGCCGAGCAAGCGAGCGCGGTATCGCCCGACAAATACTGATTCGTCACGGTTTCGAGCGCAACCATATCGAACTTGCGGCTCATGCCGTAGCGCGTGATCATCGAGCGCGTCAGCTTGGTGGCCTGCTCGATGTCGTTGGATGCACCGGTGGTAATCGAGCCGAAAATCAGCTCCTCGGCTGCACGGCCGCCGGTGAGCGTTGCCACCTTGTTCAGCAGCTCGTCCTTGCTCATCAGATTGTGCTCGCCCTCATCCACCTGCATGGTGTAGCCGAGTGCACCCGAGGTGCGCGGCACAATGGTAATCTTGGTGACAGGCGCGGAGTCGGTCTGCTTGGCAGCCACCAGTGCGTGACCAATCTCGTGATATGCAACGATCTCCTTCTCCTTGGCGCTGAGTACGGCGTTCTTGCGCTGCGCACCAGCAATGACGGTCTCAACGCTCTCATCCAGATCAGCCTGAATGACGCTGTTTCGTCCCAGACGAACGGCACGCAGAGCCGCCTCGTTGATAATGTTGGCAAGGTCAGCACCGGAAGCGCCGGAGGTTGCGCGGGCAATCGAGTTGAAGTCGATATTGCCGGACATGTGAACATCCTTAGCGTGCACCTTCAAAATTGCGATACGACCCTGCAGATCGGGCAGCTGCACCGGAATGCGGCGGTCAAAACGGCCCGGACGCAGCAGAGCCGGGTCAAGCGACTCCGGACGGTTGGTCGCCGCCAGAATAACGACGCCCTTGGTGCCGTCAAAGCCGTCCATCTCGGTCAGCAATTGGTTGAGCGTCTGCTCGCGCTCGTCGTTGCCGCCCATGCCTGCGCCGTCGCGCTTTTTACCGATGGTATCAATCTCGTCGATGAACACGATGCACGGTGCTTTTTCGCTGGCCTGCTTGAATAGATCGCGTACCTTGGCCGCGCCCATGCCGACGAACATTTCGACGAACTCCGAGCCGGAAATCGAGAAGAACGGCACATGCGCTTCGCCGGCAACGGCTTTCGCCAGCAAGGTCTTGCCGGTGCCCGGAGGGCCGACCAGCAGTGCGCCCTTGGGCAGCTTCGCGCCGATGGAGGCGTATTTGCCCGGGTTGTGCAGGAAGTCCACGATCTCGGTGAGGGCCTCCTTGGCTTCATCCTGACCGGCGACATCAGCAAAGGTCTTGCCGGTCTCGGTCTCGGCGTAAATCTTGGCGTTGGATTTGCCGAAGCTCATCATGTTGCCGCCCATGTTCTTCATCATCTTTTTCTGCAGCCATTGACCGACCGCGATAATGAGCACAATTGGCACAACGTAGCTGATGAGCATGCTCAGCAGGGGAGAGGTCTGGGTCGGGATCTCAGCGGCAAATTTAACATTGGCCCCCAGCAGACGGCCGACCAGCTCGTCATCCGGGAAGATACCGGTCTTGTAGAGCGCGTCCTTGCCCTTGTCGTTCTTGGCCTCGAAGGTGATCTCCTGGTTCTGCTTGTCATAAGCGATGGTCTCGACCTGACCCTTGTCCACCATGGAGATGAACTCGTCGTAGCCGACCTCGGTCACCTGCCGCTGCAGCAAGCTCGGAAACAGCAGCCAGTTGAGCATCATAAGCACGAGCAGCATGACAGCATAATAGAAGATCAGCGGTTTTTTGGGATTTTTTGCCCCGTTGGGGTTGTTATTCATGTGAGTTTCGTCCTTTCGAGTAAATCGTTGAGGTTTCGCTGCATTTTCTGCATCACACTGCACAGGGTCTGCATTTCCTGCTCGGAGATACCCTGCTGCAGTGTCAGCGCAAAGGTTTCGCAGCGGTGATGGAGCGCTTTGGCGGCAGCGTGTCCTTCATCAGACAGGTGCAGGTGCACCAGACGGCGGTCGTTCCCGTCGCGCACGCAGTAGAGCAGACCGCGCCTCTGCAGTCCGTCTACGCTGCGCGTCACCAGCGGCTTAGAAACGTTCCACGCCTGTGCAATGACAGTTGCGGTGTCCTGCTCGGGCGCGTTGCGGTACAGAAACAGCAGCACGAACATCTCATTTGGCGTAAAGCCGCAGTTTTCGGTCAGCTCGCGGAAGCAGCTGCGGTACAGCTGACCCGCGTGGAACGCATCGGCGGCAAAATCATGGGGAGAGCCGGGCATGCGGTGTCCTCCTTTCGGCAAACGGTTTACTTGTAAACTATAATAGACCGAAAGCGAGCGAACGTCAATCGTCCAAATGTGAACATTCTGAAAATTCAGGCATTCTCAATTCTTCATCCGAAACAAAAAAGACGCCGAGAAACTCTCAGCGTCTTTCTGCGGTTTACTTCATGGTACCGCGGGTGCCCCAGTTGGAGAACTCGGAGTACGTCAGGTAAATGCTGTCATCGTGCAGACCGGTGTGCAGCTCGACAGCATCAAACAGTGCTTCGGTCAGTGCCTTCTTGTTCTCAAACTCGGTCGAACCGTAGCAGCGAACATCAACGTACGCCAGCTTGCGCTTCTCGCCTGCAAAGTACATGGTGTGGTTATCGGAGATGTCAACCATCAGAGCAGCCTCGGTCTTGCCCGGAATCAGGGAGATCTTCTGGCCGATGGTCTTCTTCAGCTCGTCCTTCTGCTCGTCGGACAGGGCCTTGGAGGTGGTAACAGCAATATACGGCATGGGTATATCCTTCTTTCTTTTGAATTGGGCAATACAGCACTGCCCGTGATTTATTTTATTGTAGCACATCGGTCGCTGTTTGCGATATCGTAATCCTGCATAATTTGCAGTCGGGAAAGGTATTTAAAAATCAGCAATTTTTGACAGTGCATTTTTAAATGAACTGTGAACTTTATCAAAAAACAGGTGCACGATAAGTGAATTTGTGGTATAGTATTAACAGCAAAGAAGTACAGTCCATGATCGGGTGTTGTATATGAATATCAAGTGTACGCAAAATATTTACAAAAGTGCTAATGGTGTTTCCAATGTCACCTATTATATTCTTGTTCCCGAAGGAGTAGAGGTGCGCGGTATCGTGCAGCTGTCTCACGGCATGTGCGAGTATTTTTCGCGCTACACCGCGTTTGCGAAGTATCTCTGCGGACTGGGCTTCATTGTCTGCGGAAACGATCATATCGGACACGGAGCATCGGTCTCACGCACGGCGGATCTCGGTTTTTTTGCCGCCCGTGACGGTTGGAAGTATCTTGTTGAGGATGTCAAGCACCTGACCGACCTGATGCAGCGCCGCTATCCCGACCTGCCGTATTTCCTGCTCGGGCACTCGATGGGTTCGCTGATCGCACGGCTGTACCTGCTCGATTACGGAGAGAAGCTGTCCGGCTGCATTCTTATCGGAACAGTCGGCCCGATCGCTGCCTCCGGCAGCATCGTACATCTTGCGGATTCGGTAGCGCGCTCGCGCGGCATCACCTATCGCAGCGGACTGCTGTCCAATCTGGTGTTCAAGGGCTTCAACAGGAAAATCAAGCAGCCGAAAACCGTGTTTGACTGGCTCAGCCGCGATGAGGCGGTCGTGTCGCTCTATCAGTCGGATGAAAAGTGCAATTTCGTGTTCACCGCGACCGGATTCCGCGACCTGTTTACGCTCATCACCAAGGCGAACAATCCGGTGACCTTCCGAAAAACACCGAAGGACCTGCCGCTGCTGTTCATCTCGGGTGATAAGGACCCGGTTGGGCGGTACGGTGAGGGTGTGCGCCGTACGGTCAATCTGTACCGCGGCAACGGCGTGAAGAATATCGAGGTCATCTTTTATAAGGATGCGCGCCACGAGGTGCTCAACGAGCTTGACAGACTTGAAACCTTCGGAGATATTTCCCGTTGGCTGGAGACACACCTTGACGCAAGAGCTGCAAGGCAGGCTGTCGAGCAGGAGCCGGAAACGGCAGCGGAATAAAAATAAAACCTCTCTCAAAACGCTTGAGAGAGGTTTTTTGTGCTTTTTAGGCGCGGGAGACCGCCTTGCTATGCTGTCTGCCCTTGAAATACCGTGCATTGAGCACTGCCGAGACAACGAGCAGCACGCCTGCGATCAGCAGGGTAGCAAAACCCCAGCGGATACCCGCACGGTTGGCAGCGATGCCGATCGCAGCCGGAGCTATAGCTGCGCCGAAGCCGTTAAGTGTAACATAAATGCCCATGGATGCCGGATAGCGCGAGAACAAATCTCCGGCATTGGCCACCGTTGTGCCGTACATGCCGGACATGCACAGACCCAGACCAATCGTCGCAACGGTGAGAATCGGCAGCGTGGTTCCGGTGACGAGCAGCACGAGGAACGCCGCTACGCCGAAGCACATGACCGTGATCATCTGCCACGGACGGAACTTCGCAGCGATCACGCTGCACGAGAAGCGGCCGATCAGCAGCGAAACCCACAGCAGGGAAGTGATGATCTGCGCAGCGTCTGCGGCGAGCACGCCGGAATCAATGTAAAAGCTGGTCAGCCAGCCCATCATGGAAGCCTCAACAGCCTCGTAGAAAAAGCAGAGCGCTGTGCACAGCCAGAACAGCTTTTCGCGGAAAAAGCCGTAATCGGTTGCGGATTTCTGCTCGGTTTTCGTGGATTTATCGTCATCCATCTTCATAAACAGACCGAAGATAAACGAAGCCGTCAGCAGTACAATGGAAATCTCGAGCGCAAGACGCCAGCCGTTGTCACCGCCCAGCTTATGGCAGGCGAGTACGGCCAGCGGCGCCACACACGCACCAAATGCATACGCCGCGTGCATCATGTTGAGCGGGGTCGCGCTGCCGTTCGCGTATTCGCTCATTACGCGGTTGTTGTAATCCGTGATAGCGCCCTTGGAAATGCCGGTCAGGAACATGGCCGCCAGCAGCCAGACCGGCGAGCCGTTGGTTAACAGCATGACAAAGCCGACCGCGAATACATAATATAGGATGAGGTACGCGCGTTTGAGTCCCCATTTGATGGCGGCCAGACCGGACAGCAGGCCGATGCCGAGATAGCCGATCGACTGTGCGGACAGCAGCGTGCCGCCGATCTGGTAATCCAGCGCGTAGGCCGCGCGTAAATCCGGCAGCACAGAGCCGAGCATGATGGAGCTCAGCCCCTGTGCGAAATAAACGAGAAGCAGTTCCGCGACAACATAGCGCTTGCTGCGGCTCAGCGAGGATAGAAATGCTTTCATTGGTGTATCCCTTCAATTTGTGTGGAATATGCGGTTTTTTTGACCGCGATTATTAGTATAATCTCCTGTGGTGCGATGTACTACTAAATTCTTGCGATTTACATCTGCGAAAAGATAGCGTGTTTCTGCGAAAAACTGCTGAAACAGGCTACATGAGCGAAATCCTGTGTAGGGATGCTCACAGCTTTTATACAATCTTGCGATTGGGCGCAAAGAAACAGCGAACCACTATATTATGGTTCGCTGTCTGCGAATTTGCTTGTTAGATGCGGCAGGCTTCAAGAAGCTCGTTCTTGCAGCTCCACAGCTTTTTGGAGAGATCCACGAAGTAGGTCTGCGGATTTTCGAAACGCTTGATCTGATCCCACAGTGTATCGACCTCACGGATGCAGTACTTGCGGATGTCCTCAACATCCGGGCTGTTGTAAATGCACTTGCCGTGCTTGAACAGCTGTACGCGCAGCGGACGAACCGTATAATCGGTAACGATACGCTGCTTCCAGGTGTAGACCGGATGGAACAGTACATACGGCAGAGAAGCGTCGATCTGCTCATCGTGCACGGTGAGTACGTCGCCGAGCGCCTTGCCGGTCTTGTTGTCGAACAGGCGGTACACCTGCTTGAAGTGCGGTGTGGTGATCTTCTCGACGTTCTCGGAAACCTTGATCTTCGGGATGATCTCGCCGTTTTCGTCCTCAACGGCAGCCAGCTTGTATACGCCGCCGAATACCGGCTCGGACTTGGAGGTGATGAGTCGCTCGCCGATGCCGAACGAGTCTACGCGGGCACCCTGCACGAGCAGGTCGCGCACCAGATACTCATCGAGCGAGTTGGACGCCATGATCTGCATATCCTCGAAGCCTGCGGCATCGAGCATTTTGCGGGCCTCGATAGAAAGGTAAGCGATATCGCCGGAATCCAGACGGATGCCGCGTGCGCGGATGCCCTTCTCTGCTTCCAGTTCCTTGGCGACACGGATTGCGTTCGGCACACCGGACTTGAGTACATTATAAGTGTCAACCAGGAATACGCAGTTATCCGGATAAATATCCGCATAAGCCTTGAAGGCTTCGTACTCGCTGTCAAACATCTGCACCCAGGAGTGCGCCATCGTACCGCCGGCCGGAATCTTGTAGTCACGGTCGGACAGAACGCAGGCCGTGCCCTGACAGCCGCCGATGTAGGCAGCGCGGGCACCGAGGATAGCACCGTCGTAGCCCTGTGCCCGGCGGGAGCCGAACTCAAGTACGGTACGGCCCTCTGCTGCACGCGTGATGCGGTTTGCCTTGGTGGCGATCAGGGTCTGGTGGTTGATGGTCAGCAGGATCATGGTTTCGACAAACTGTGCCTGGATCATCGGACCGGCCACCGTTACGAGCGGCTCACCGGGAAATACCGGCGTACCCTCGGGTACGGCCCATACGTCGCATTCAAACTCAAAATCGCGCAGATAATTGAGGAAGGACTCCGAGAAGCACTTGCGGTTGCGAAGATATGCAATATCCTCTTCGGAAAAATGCAGGTTATTGAAGTATTCAATCAGCTGTTCCACGCCTGCCATGATGGCATATCCGCCGCCGTCCGGTACACGGCGGAAGAACATATCGAAGTATGCGCGGCGGTTGCCGATACCCTTTTCGAAGTATCCGTTCGCCATCGTAAACTCGTAAAAGTCAGTGAGCATGGTTAAATTTCTTTCGGTCATTGCGGAAAACGCCCCTTTGCGCACCATTTTTTGTGCGCTTTTATTCATTCCGTGCAATCTGTCTTGACACAGTGCATTTATAATATAATAGTACGTTTTTACAGAAAGTGCAAGCATTATTTATCAAATTCAAATTCATAGTATGCATAAATATACAATGGAGAAAATAATTATAAATTTTGCTTGCCAAATGAGTATGGCGGTAGTATAATAAAACCATCGAAAAAAACGCAGAATGCGAGGTCGAAAAACATGGAAAAGAAATATAACAAAGTTGTTCTGGCATATTCCGGCGGTCTGGATACTTCGGTACTCATTCCGTGGCTGAAGGAGCATTACGGCTGTGAGGTTATCGCGGTTTCCGGCAACGTCGGTCAGGGCACCGAGCTGGACGGTCTGGAGGAGAAGGCGCTCAAGACCGGCGCGTCCAAGCTGTACATCGAGGATCTGACCAAGGACTTCGTTGATGACTACATCATCCCGACCATGAAGGCGGGCGCAACCTACGAGCAGTACCTGCTGGGAACCTCGTTCGCTCGTCCGATCATCGCAAAGCGTATTGTTGATATTGCACTGAAGGAAGGCGCTGACGCGATCTGCCACGGCTGCACCGGCAAGGGCAACGATCAGGTTCGTTTCGAGCTGGCTATTCATGCATTTGCACCGCAGATGGACATCATTGCTCCGTGGCGTTTCTGGGAGCTGAATAGCCGTGAGAAGGAGATCGAGTATGCGGAAGCGCACAACATTCCGCTGAAGATCAACAAGGAGACCAACTACTCCAAGGATAAGAATCTGTGGCACCTCAGCCATGAGGGTCTGGATCTCGAGCTGCCGTCCAACGAAGCACCGATCAACAAGCCGGGCTTCCTCGAGCTGGGCGTTTCCCCGGAAATGGCTCCGGACAAGCCGACCTATGTTACCATTCATTTCGAGAAGGGCGTTCCGACCGCAGTTGATGGCGAGAAGCTCGAGTCCGTTGCCCTGATCGAGAAGCTGAACACGCTCGGCGGCGAGAACGGCATCGGTATCCTCGATATCGTTGAGAACCGTCTGGTCGGTATGAAGAGCCGCGGTGTTTATGAGACTCCGGGCGGTGCGATCCTGTACGCAGCACATGCAAAGCTGGAGGAGATCACCCTCGACAAGGAGACCGCACATTATAAGAATCAGGTTGCTCTCAAGTTCGGCGAGCTGGTTTACAACGGCCAGTGGTACACGCCGCTGCGCAAGGCGCTCTCTGCATTTGTTGACTCCACCCAGGAGACCGTTACCGGCGATGTTAAGCTGAAGCTGTACAAGGGCAACATCATCCCGGCTTCCGTAACCTCTCCGTACAGCCTGTACTCCGAGGATATGGCAACCTTTAACGAGGATGACTGCTACGATCAGGCCGATTCTGCAGGCTTCATCAACCTGTTCGGTCTGCCGCTCAAGGTTCGTGCCCTGAACGATCAGATCCTGTACAAGAAGACCGGTGAGCATTTCCCGTCTGTTGAAAAGTAAGTAAAAGAAATCATAGGGCGGCACGCCCGTCGTGTGCCGCCCTATGAGTGTTTTGTGAGGTAACATAAATATGGCAAAATTATGGGCAGGACGTTTCCAGAAGGAAACCGATCTGGTGGTAAACGACTTTAACTCTTCCATCCTGTTTGACTGCCGCTTATATAAGGAAGATATCACCGGCTCTATCGCGCACGCTACCATGCTGGGTAAGCAGGGCATCATCGAGGAGCATGAGGCCGAAAAGATCGTCGAGGGTCTTAAGGGCATTCTGAAGGATATCGAGGACGGCAAGGTTGAGTTCTCGCTCGATTACGAGGACATCCACATGAACGTCGAGCAGCTGCTGACCGAGCGCATCGGTGATACCGGCAAGCGTCTGCACACCGGCCGTTCGAGAAACGATCAGGTTGCACTTGATATGCGTCTGTACGTCAAGAAGGAGATCAAGGAGATCATCAAGCTGATCCTCGGCTTTATGAAGGCGCTGACTGTAAAGAGCCGTGAGAATCTCGATGCGGTTATGCCGGGCTACACCCATCTGCAGCGCGCACAGCCGACGACCTTTGCACATTATATGATGGCGTATGCCAACATGCTCAAGCGCGACGTATCCCGCCTGCAGGATTGCTACGAGCGCATGGACGAAATGCCGCTCGGCTCGGGTGCATTGGCTTCGACCACTTATCCCATCGACCGCGACTTCGTTCGTCAGCAGCTTGGCTTTGCCCGCCTGACCGACAACTCGCTCGACGGCGTATCCGACCGTGACTACTGCGTGGAACTGCTCTCCGCGCTGTCCATCCTGATGATGCATCTGTCCCGTCTGTCCGAGGAAATTATTTCGTGGTGCTCGTGGGAGTTTAAGTTTGTCGAGCTGGACGATGCGTACTCCACCGGCTCGTCCATCATGCCGCAGAAGAAGAACCCGGACGTCTGCGAGCTGATCCGCGGCAAGACCGGCCGTGTTTACGGTGCGCTGACCACCATGCTGACCGTACTCAAGGGTCTGCCGCTGGCGTATAACAAGGATATGCAGGAGGACAAGGAGGCTGTATTCGGCGCGATCGACACCGTAAAGCAGTGCCTTGAGGTATTTACGCCGATGTTCTCCACCATGACGCTGCGCCGCGACAACATGCGCAAGGCAGCCTCCCGCGGCTTTATCAACGCAACCGACTGCGCCGACTACCTGACCAAGAAGGGTGTTCCGTTCCGCGATGCGTACAAGACGGTCGGCCGTCTGGTCAACCAGTGTATCAAGGCCGATGAGACCCTCGAGACCATGACCATGCGCGACTTTGCAGCAATTTCCAACAAGTTCGGCGACGACGTATACGACGCACTCGACCTGCGCACCTGTGTTGCTGAGCGTAAGGTCATCGGCGGCCCGGCTCCGCAGGAAGTAACCCGCCAGATTGATAAAATTGACAAGTTCATCGCGGAGGTTGAGGACGATGAAGCCTAAAATTTACATCGACGGCAAAGAGGGCACGACCGGTCTCCAGATTTACGAGCGCCTCGGCGGCCGCGACGACATCGAGCTGCTGCTCATCGATGAGGATAAGCGCAAGGACACCGAGGAGCGCCGCAAGTTCCTCAATGCAGCCGACATTGCGTTTCTGTGCCTGCCGGATGCGGCGGCGAAAGAGGCGGTTTCGCTCATCGAGAATGATACCACCCGTGTCATCGATGCATCGACCGCGCATCGCACCGACCCGGACTGGGATTACGGCTTTGCCGAGCTTTCCAAGGCGCACCGCGAAGCCATCAAGAACTCCAAGCGCGTTGCCAATCCGGGCTGCCACGCAAGCGGATTTATTTCCTCGGTTTACCCACTGGTAGCAAACGGTATCATTGCCGAGGACACCGCGCTCACCTGTGCTTCGCTGACCGGTTACTCCGGCGGCGGCAAGAAAATGATCGCGGAGTATCAGGACGAGAACCGCGATCCGCGACACGATTCCGAGCGCATTTACGGTCTGAACCTGCACCATAAGCACCTGCCGGAGATGGGCTACATCTGCGGTCTGACGCAGGCGCCGGTGTTCGTGCCAATCGTAGGTGACTTTTACAAGGGTATGGCCACCACAGTTATGCTCCCGGGCGTAGATGCACATCTCGTGCATGCGACGCTCACCAGGCACTACGAGGGTCAACAGCTTGTCACCGTGGCGCCGTTCGGCGGTGAAGAGCCGATGATCTACGCCAACACACTGGCTGGTCACGACAGCCTCAAGCTGATCGTCTGCGGCCACGAGGAGCAGACCATTGTCACCGCACTGTTTGACAATCTCGGCAAGGGCGCTTCGGGCGCTGCCGTGCAGAATATGAATATCATGCTCGGTCTGGATGAAACGACCGGCTTAAACCTCTGATTTCAGCAGGGAGAATTATTATGAAAATTATCGAAGGCGGCGTTTGCGCCGCAAAGGGCTTTAAGGCGGGCAGTGTGCGCTGCGGCGTCAAGGAAAGCCGCACGAATGACGATACCGCAATCATTTTCAGCGAATGCGAATGCACCGCGGCTGCCACCTACACGATGAACCGCGTCAAGGCGGCTCCGCTGTATGTTACCATGGAGCATCTCGAGGACGGCGTAGCACGCGCGATCGTCGCCAATGCGGGCAACGCGAACGCCTGTGCACCGGACGGTATGGAGAACGCTCGCCGTATGGCGCAGGCAGCGGCCAAGCTGCTCGGCGTAGCCGAAACCGATGTTGCCGTTGCATCCACCGGTGTGATCGGTCAGCGCCTCAACATCGAGTGCATCGAGGAGCACCTGCCGGAACTGGTTCTGGAGGACAACGCCTCCGAGAAGGCAAATCGCGCCATCATGACCACCGACACCAAGCCCAAGACTGCGGCTGTTGAGTTCACCATCGGCGGCAAGACCTGTCGCATCGGCGGCATCTGCAAGGGCAGCGGCATGATTCATCCGAACATGGGCACTATGCTGTCCTTCATCACGACTGACTGCGCCATCACGCATGAAATGCTGACTGATGCACTTCAGGAGAACGTAAAAAAGACCTACAACCGTGTAACGGTTGACGGCGACACCTCCACCAACGATATGTGCATCGTGCTCGCAAACGGCATGGCAGGCAATACACTCATCGAGTGGCAGGACGAGGAATATCAGGCGTTCTGCAAGGCACTCAACGAGGTCAACACCCGCCTGGCACGCCAGATCGCCGCAGACGGCGAAGGTGCAACCAAGCTGGTTACCTGCACCGTTAAGAACTCCCGCTCCGAGGAAGCAGCTGAGCGACTGGCCAAGGCCGTTGTCGGCTCCAATCTTGTCAAGGCGGCCATGTTCGGCGCAGATGCAAACTGGGGACGCGTGCTGTGTGCAATGGGCTACTCCAAGGCGCCGTTCCGTCCGGAGTACGTTTCTGTGGTGTTCGAGTCCGCTGCAGGCAGCGTAGCAGTCTGCGACAAGGGTGCTGCTCTGGATTTTGATGAAGATCTGGCGAAGAAGGTGCTCTCCGAGAACGAGGTTACCATTGCGGTTGATGTAAATGAGGGCGAGGACAGCGCTACTGCATGGGGCTGCGACCTTACTTACGATTATGTGAAAATTAACGGAGATTATAGAACGTAATCGCTGCTTATAACAGGATAAAGGAACGAATTAGTATGGATACTCAACTTGATGCGGAGCTGCGCGCCAATATTCTGGTCGAAGCACTTCCGTATATTCAGGAATATTACGGTCAGACCGTTGTCGTAAAATACGGTGGCAACGCAATGATCAACGAGGAGCTGAAGGACGCGGTCATCCACGATCTGGTACTGCTCAATCTGGTCGGCGTCAAGGTCGTTATCGTACACGGCGGCGGCCCGGAAATCAATGAAATGCTGGGAAAGATCGGCAAGGAGAGCAAGTTTGTCAACGGTCTGCGCTATACCGATCGTGAAACCATGGATATTGTCCAGATGGTGCTGTGCGGCAAGGTCAACAAGGACCTTGTAACCCTGATCGAGAAGGCAGGCGGCCGCGGCATCGGTCTCGGCGGCATGGACGGCGGCCTGTTTCAGGCGAAGCGCCTGACCGACCGCTCGGGTACGGATTACGGCTACGTCGGCGACATTATGGACGTAGACCCGGCTCCGGTTATCGATGTGCTGCAGCAGGGCTATATCCCGGTCGTTTCTACCGTTGCACAGGGCATCGACGATGAAACCAACTACAACATCAACGCTGATACCGCAGCCAGCAAGCTGGCAGTTGCACTCGGTGCAAAAAAGCTGATTCTGCTGACCGACGTACGCGGTCTGATGCAGGACATTAACGATCCGGACAGTGTCATTCACCGTCTCAAGGTGTCCGAGGTGCCGAAGCTGGTGCGCGACGGCATCATCAAGGGCGGCATGATCCCCAAGGTAGACTGCTGTGTTGAGGCAGTCCGCAAGGGCGTTGAGCGTGCCACCATTCTGGATGGCCGTGTCAAGCATTCGATTCTGATCGAGCTGCTTTCCAAGGTCGGCGCAGGCACTATGTTTCAGTAATTGAGAATTGAAAATGGAGAATGGAGAATGATTCGCTCCGTATCTCCGATAAAAGGTGATACCCTATGACTTACAATGAATTAAAAAGCGAAGAAAATAAATATGTAATGAACACCTATGGCCGTTTCCCGATTGCACTGGACCACGGCGAGGGTGCGACCCTGTGGGACGTTGAGGGCAAGAAGTACATCGACCTTGCTTCCGGCATCGGTGTAAACTGTCTGGGTTATGCCAATCCGGCAATCATTGACGCGATCGATAAGCAGGCGCACAAGCTGATGCATGTTTCCAACCTGTTCACCACCGAGCCGATGGTTCAGGTTGCCAAGAAGCTGGTAGAAAAGACACATCTGGGTGGCAAGGTATTCTTTGCCAACTCGGGCGCTGAGGCAAACGAGGGTGCCATCAAGCTGGCGCGCAAGTACTCGTTCGACAAGTATGGTGAGGGCCGCTTCAAGGTGCTGACGCTCATCAATTCCTTCCACGGACGTACCGTAACCACGCTGAAGGCCACCGGTCAGGAGCGTTTCCACAACTATTTCTTCCCGTTTACCGAGGGCTTTGATTACGCGGTTGCCAACGACATCAAATCGGTACGCGCAAAGGCGGATGATATGACCTGCGCCATCATGATGGAGCTGATTCAGGGCGAGGGCGGTGTTCTGCCGCTTGACCGCGAGTTCGTCAAGGAGGTAGAGAAGCTCTGCCGCGAGAAGGATATGCTGCTTATCATCGACGAGGTGCAGACCGGTATCGGTCGTACCGGCAGCCTGTTTGCCTTCCAGCAGTACGATATCAAGCCGGACGTTGTCACTATGGCAAAGGGTCTTGGCGGCGGCATGCCGATCGGCGCTGTCATGGCGGCGGATACCTGCTGCAACGTCCTGACGCCGGGCACGCACGCGACCACCTTCGGCGGTACGCCGATTGTCTGCTCCGCAGCAAACGTCGTGCTCGATACTGTCGGTGACGGCCAGTTCCTGATGAAAGTGCGCGAAAAGGGCGAGTACCTTCGCAACGGCATCCTGTCCCTTGGCTCGCCGAATATCAAGGGCGTGCGCGGCATGGGTCTCATGCTCGGCATCATCGTTGAGGAAGGAAAGCACTCCGTGTTTGCCAATAAGCTGATCGAAAACGGCGTTCTGGCGATCACCGCCGGCAAAAATGCCGTTCGTCTGCTCCCGCCGCTCACCATTTCGAAGGAAGAAATGGATGAAGCACTCGCTATCATGGCAAAGGTATTTTAATCAAAGGTCTTGACAATTAGTAATTAACGTGATTATCGTACTGGTGCAGCAGCACCCAAATAATTACTAACTACTAATTATTCATTGCTAATTTGCAGAAAGGGTTTATTACAATGAAGCATTTACTGAAGCTGCTTGACTGCTCCACCGAGGAGATCATCGGTCTGCTCGATCTGGCGGATCAGCTCAAGTATGAGAGAAAGCACAACATTTCCCATCGTCACCTGGAAGGCAAGAACCTTGGCATGATCTTCCAGAAGTCCTCCACCCGTACCCGCGTTTCCTTCGAGACCGGCATGTATCAGCTGGGCGGTCAGGCGCTGTTCCTGTCCAACCGTGATCTGCAGATTGGCCGCGGCGAACCGGTACAGGATACGGCCCGCGTGCTGAGCCGCTATCTGGACGGCATCATGATCCGCACCTATGAGCAGAAGGAAGTAGAGGATCTGGCAAACTACGGCTCTATTCCGATCATCAACGGTCTGACTGATTTCTGCCATCCGTGTCAGGTTCTGGCGGACCTCATGACCATCCGTGAGAAGTTTGCCGTTCTTGAGGGTCTCAAGATGTGCTACATTGGCGACGGCAACAACATGGCAAACTCGCTGATCGTCGGCGGCCTCAAGACCGGCATGAGGGTTTCCATCGCAACGCCGGTGGACTACCGTCCGGACGCTGAGGTTATGGCATTCGCAGAGCCGAACCCGAACTTCTTCATCACCGATGACCCGATGAAGGCTGCTGAGAACGCAGACGTTGTTATCACTGATACATGGGCGTCCATGGGACAGGAAGCCGAGAAGGAAGTCCGCATGAAGGCATTCCAGGGCTATCAGGTCAATGATGAGCTGCTGGCTGCTGCAAAGCCGGGCTGCATGGTGCAGCACTGCCTGCCGGCCTACCGTGAGCAGGAGATCACCACCAAGGTGTTCGAGGAGCACGCAAACGAAATTTTCGAGGAAGCAGAAAACCGCCTGCACGCACAGAAGGCCGTTATGGTTACTCTGATGAGCAGCAAGGAAGACTGATTTCTGATAAAAAGCCGCTTTCGCAAGGGAAGGCGGCTTTTATGTTTTTTCTTGCTGAAGTGTTGACAAGTCCTTTACTGGTGACTATAATAGCAATATAAATAAATCAGTTCTGTTTCAGGGCGGAGTGAAAGTCTCCACCGGCAGTATACAGGCTTCGAGCCTGATAGTCTGCGAGCCGCAAGGCATGATGGGTTAGAATCCCAACCGACGGTTATAGTCCGGATGAGAGAAACAGATGTACCTATCGCTACGTCTGTATGCCTCTGGAGCAATCCAGGGGTTTGTTTTATTTATGGAACAGGACTCCTGAAAGGGAGAAAACAGCAATGACCAAAACCAGCAAGATCACCTACACCGCAATTTTCGCGGCTATCGCAACCGTACTGATGTACTTTGAATTTCCGATTCCGTTCATGCCGCCGTTCCTCAAGGTGGATCTGTCCGGTGCAGTCGTGCTCATCGGTGCGTTTATTTTCGGCATCGCTCCGGCGATCACGATGATCGGCATCAAGGACATCATTCATCTGACCCAGACCCAGACCGGCGGCTCCGGTGAGGTCGCAGATTTCCTGATGCTTTCCACGCTCGTTGTTATTGCCGTGCTGCTGTACCGCGGTCACAAGAGCCGCAAGATGGCTGTCCTCGGCTGTGCAGCTGGCTCGGTTGCTATGGCGTGTGTCGGCATGTTGACCAACTATTTTCTTATCATTCCGTTTTATTCGCAGGTTATGCCGCTGCAGGCTATCTTTGATGCATGCAACGCGATCAACCCGTATGTGACCGGCATGCAGGGCTATCTGCTGCTCGGCGTTCTGCCGTTCAATCTCATCAAAGGCGCAATCCTGACTGCGATTACCATGCTTGCCTACAAGAAACTGAGCGTGTTCATCAAGTCCAAGCAGATCGAATTGCACCACTCCAGACAGCGTGTCGGCTAAGTAAAAAACGAAGGTGCTCTCCAGCAAACGGAGAGCACCTTTTTGTTCAATAATCGCAAACAGTGCGGTAACATCTATGATTTCGACAAAGATCTGTATACGAATTGACAAAATGCGTGGCCAAGATTATATCACATGCGTGCATCTAATAGACTCGGTCCCGTCAAGATTTGTGCGCAAAATTGTTTGCAGGTTCTCCGGCTGAGTGAAGTCAGCCGGCAATGAAGGCGTCGTCCAGCGCCGCCTCCGAGTACTTCATGTTCATATATTTTTTCTGCCCCACTGCGTGCCCGCCACATGGCGAAGCCGAGCGAAGACCAGCATCAGAGCAGAGTTGCCGTCAGGGAATGTTCCCACCACGCGGGTTCTGCGGCGGATTTCACAATTCAGCCGCTTGATCACATTGTTGGTGCGGATGCGCGTCCAATGCTCACTGGGAAAATCGCAGTAGGTCAGCGTCTCCTCAATGCCGTCCTCGACCTTCTTGGCAGCCTCCTTCAGCTTCATGGCGCGCAGTTCGGCAACGACTTCTTTAGCCTTCTCGCGGGATGTCTGTTTGCTCTCCCGGGCGTGGATCGCCTTGAGCATTTTTTACCACAATTTTGACCTTGGATTTAGGCACAACAGAGAAAACATTGCGATAGAAATGCACTGTGCAGCGCTGGTATTTGGCGTCCGGGAACACCTCGCCCACGGTCTCCAGCATCCCCATGCACTTGTCGCCGACGATGAGTTTTACGCCGTCCAAGCCGCGTCCGCGGAGCCACTGAAAGAAGCTGACCTAGCTGGCCTTATCCTCTTTCATTCCCTCGGCGGCGCCTAAAACCTCATGGAAACCGTCATCATTCACGGCGATTGCCACCAGAATGGCTACATTTTCATACTCTCCGCCCCAGTTGCGGCGCAGATAGATGCCGTCCACGTAGACATACGGATAGCGCCCGCCCTGCAAGGGGCGGTTGCGCCAGTCCTCGATGTGGACGTAGGCTTTCTTGTTCAACTCGCTGATGGTAGCGGGTGAAACCTTGCTGCCCCACAGGGTCTCGGTGATGTCCTCTACCCGGTGCACGGAAACACGCCTGCCAGGTACATCTCGATGAGGGCCTCCTCCACGCTGCTCTCCCGGCGGCGATACCGCTCGATGATGGCGGTCTCAAAGGACACACCCTTGAGATGAGGCACGTGGAGCGTGACGTCGCCAGAGGCGGTGGTGAGATTCCGGTCATAGTGGCCGCTGCGGTAGCCCTGACGGGCCTCGCTGCGCTCGTAGCGGGCAGCCTGTGTCAGGGACCCCGTCTCCTTTTCCAGCAGCTCATTCCGGGTTTCCTCCACGCTGCTGCGGACCAATTCCTTGTTTTTCCCCTTGATAATTTCCTCATTCAGCTGTACAATTCTCTCGGACATAGTTTGTTGTCTCCTTTCAGAATGGTGTGTGGTAACTTCCTTCTACCAGAGCCTGCAAGCTATGTCTTCTTTTATGCGGTTTTCAATTTGCGCAACTTATTGTACCTTAGGGGGTGCGGACAAAATCTTGGACTATGCCGATAGGCCGAGTTTTTGTCTATACTCCAGCGGACTAAGTCCACCAAGAGATATCTTAATTCGCTTTTCCCGATACCAAGCCATATAATCTTCGACTGTATGAATGAACTCCTCTATTGAAACGTTTAGCCAGGAAACCCCATAAAACATCTCGTTCTTCATTCGCCCAAAGAAACCTTCACAGGCTGAATTATCAGGCGAGCACCCTTTCTTGGACATGGATCGATGCAAATGCGCTGCTTCCATACGACTGATCCAGCCTGGCCAGCGATAGTGGCACCCACGATCCGTATGGACAACTGGGTGCTCTCCGACTTTTAGAAGAGAAATCGCTTTGTCCAGCATTCCGTTTGTCAACTCTGCGTTCGGGCTGATGCCAATGCTCCAACAAACAGGCATGCCATCAAAGCAGTCGATGATTGGCGAAAGATAAACCTTGCCTGCAGGGATTGCAAATTCCGTAATATCTGTCAGCCACTTTTCATTGGGACGATTTGCATGGAAATCCCGTTTTAGAAGATTGGGGACAGCTGGCGTGATTTCTCCCTGATAGGAACTGTAGCTTGTCTTCTTTCTGTTCACTCCCTGCACTCCTACTTGCTTCATAAGACGGCGAATTACCTTTTCGGATAGCCGCAAGC